>CAZZNU010000001.1:0-44889 GCA_964655925.1 Candidatus Woesearchaeota archaeon
ATAAAAATTTCTTTAGTTTTTATTTGTTCAATTTCTTTAAAACTAAAAATGTCTTCCATACAAATATAAAATAAAAATAAATATAAATATTAAATAAAAAAATGGATAAATTAAGATGTTTTTTTCTTAGAACCTATTATTACCCAAAAAATCAATCCTACTATAACCAACAATGTTAGAATATTTCCTATTAGATTACTACTAGAACTAATCCATCCAGGTATTTTTTTATCTATTCCAGTAGCAAATAAAACCACACCTACAACAAAAAGTCCTGCCAACACCGATAGTGATATTTTCAATCCCTTAGGTAATCCTTTACTTAAATCTCCCTCTATAAATCCATATAATATGAAAAATACCAACAAAACTGACAACCCAACAGCAAGCCAAGGTAAAATTGAAACCACGACATCTCTTGGAGTAGGAAATGCAATCAATAAAAATGCCATACACAACCCTATTAAAGAATTAATTTGATGCTTATTCTCTCCAAAAAGTTTCGACTTCTCTAAAATAGCAAATATTAAAACAAACACTAGTATAAATGGTAGCGCCATTTCAAGTAAAAATTGTGATGCGAACATAGTACAAATTACAATAATAAGTTTATATATTTTTCTAGGATTTTTAGACAATATTTACTTAATCATCTATTGTTTTTTGTAGCCCATTTTTCCTAATATCTTCTATTATTTTATGCATCCTTTTCTCTTTATTGTATGAAGAATAGTAGTAGATTTCGTCCTTTGTTGATTTTGTAATTAAGACTTTTAATTCACCAGAAGACATTCTAGCCGTTCTACCTGTTCTTTGAATTTTCCTTATTGCCGAAGGAACTGGCTCATAAAAAACAACTAGAGAAACTTCTGGAATATCTAATCCTTCCTCAGCAATAGATGTAGCAAGTAAAACATTTATAACACTACTTTTAAATTTTTCAATCATCTCTTTTTGCTCTTTTTGCTTCAAACCTGTCTTCACACCACGCGTATTTTCTTTCATTGCTTGTCCAACAAAAATTCCAGCTCTTACACTTTCTACTTCTTTTAAAAATTCTTTTATTTTATTAATCGTTTCCCTATATTGAGCAAAGACTATTATTTTTGAAGACGGTGTTTTTTCTAGTGTTTCATAAACTATTTTTCTTAGCTCATACAGCTTTGGATGTTCTTTACCCAAACTCAAAGCTAAACTATATGCTTTTGAGAACCTAACATCACTGGTTATTTTTTTTACAGCCCTTGATTGATTTTCTGAAGATTGCTTATATAAACCTCTCATATATTCTACAAAAGAACCAACAGTTTGAGTTTCTATTAATTCTATTGCATGAGATATCTTTAATGCTTGGGCACATAAAGAGACACCAATCATAGTGTTTCCATCCTTACGCTTTCTTAAATCAGACATAAATCTATTCTGCAATTTTAATAACATAACTTTGTTTGCATATCCGAATAGTAATTTCCTATTTTTTAATTCATTAATTTTGTCATCATATATTCCATCCAACAATATTTTAATTTCCATTAATTCAGCTGGGAATTCCACGAATATTTTTTCAAATTCTAACTCTTGTAAATATGGTTTCACATCTGCTGATAACCTAGTTCTAATTTCTACTTTTTCAATATTCATATTTGAACAAACACTGTTTATTGTAGTTTTATCTCCACCAGGAGACGCAGTAAGTGCCAAAATTTGTCCATTTTCATTTTGTACTTTGTACCTTGTGGCTATCTTATTATATGAATAATTTTTTAAACACCTGTGGGCCTCATCAAAAACAACCAAAGAAACATCTTTTAAATCATACAGATCTTTTTGAACATCATTATTTATACACTGAGGCGTCGAGAATATAAATTCTGCCGTTTGCCAAATCTTTTTTCTATTTGAAGAATTGGTTTTCCCCGTAAACAATTGCATGTCTGCCCATCCATCTGGGAAGCTCTCTTTGAATGAATTTAAATGTTGTTCAATTAATGGACGAGTAGGAGCCATTATTAAAATTTTTTTTAATGGTTCTCTGATAAATTTGTACTCCGCAACCATCATAGCTATCAATGTTTTTCCTGTTCCAGTTGGAAGTATGACTAAAGAATTCTTGTCTTTAACAGATTCAAAAATATTACTCTGATAACCTCTAGGGGTAATTGACAAACCTCTCATCTTTAAAGAAAATTAAAACGCTTTATAACATTTCTGTATCGTCTGAGCCAATCACATCATCTTCTGTCTTTTGGACAGGAATTGCGTTTTTACTAACAATAATTATATCACCAATTGCTTTAATAAATTGATGAGGAACTATTATTCCCCTCGCACCACCTAGTAAACTCAACATAGTAACATCCCTTGCAACTATTCTCCAAGAATCTACTTTATTCCCAATAATACTTACCTCTTCAATCTTCCCAAAGAATTCTCCATTATCTGTATAAACTTGTTTATCGAGCATATCCGCAAGCTTCTTTATTCTTAACATAAAATCTATTATTGCATTTGATTTAAATACATTTCTATTATAAAAAATACATTAACAAAATTATTAGATTAAATCATGGAATTTATTTGGTAAAAGTCCACTATCATTGCAATGGTATACTTTATGAAACAATTCGTTTGAATACAAATTCAACTTAAGATTGAAGCTTTTTATTAATTTTTTATTATCTTTACTTATAACTAACTGTGGTGGCTTAAATTCTGTAGGATAAAAACCAAAACAATCATAGAAAATATCAATTCCTTCTTGAATTTCTTCATTTGATATATTACCATTAAATTCTTCATATGTGTGTTTAATCCCATGTAACTGCAAAGTTTTATTCATAGAAAGTATGTAGTCACACCAAACTCTAGATTCGTTTATGGAAATATCATTAAACTTCGGAACTACATAAAATACATCTGCTTTGTCTAATTCAATTCTGCTACAATTCATATACGGATTAACATCATCTATTTGTCTAGGGGATAACACCCTAACTGTTAAAACTAAAACTAACGAAATTAAGAAAAACAATAAAAAAACTAATGGTATTTTCCACAACTCCATCTAACTAAGTACATTATTTATTTAAGCTCCGAAAAAGTTTTTCATCTTTGGGTTCATTTCTAGTGCATATTTCTGCGCAATATTTTGATACATTTGGTATAATATCATTATTGCTAATAATATTGCAGTTCCAGCAACCAACGAACCAAAAAGATCTGCTACGCTTGCTAAAAGTCCAATAGCTAACCCACCCATAATCGTTAAAGGCTTTACATACCTTGATAATATACTTTCTAAAACTCTTTCATCTTTTCTAAATCCAGGAATGCTTAATCCACTTTCCATTATTTTTCTTGCCTGGCTTTTTGCATCAAGCTCACTTGTTGTAACCCAAAAAAATGCAAACAAAACAGAAAAACCACAATAAAATAAGATGTGAAGAAACCCTTGAAGCAGTATTCTCCATTGAAATGTATTTGTAATTACAGCGTTTAAAATATTTGTAGAACCTATCCAATAAGCAAAACCAGCAACTGCAATACCATTCTGAAAACTACCTAAAAATGTTGGATGACCTAACCAATTTTGAAGTAGCCCACCAAATAGCTGTAGTGTGGCTGTTAGAGAAGAAACTAAAATAACTGGAATAACTCCTGTATAAAAAAAGTTCATTGGCCACTTTATATTATATCCTCTAATTCTATCATAAGAAAGTGGAATCTCTACTTTCAAACTTTGTGCAAAAACTACTATGAAAAATAGTATAAGAGTTATAAGAATAGGAACAAAAGATGTCATCGCACCAGTAACATCATTATTTGCAAAAGAAGAAATCATGGACAATAACTTACCACTCAAAGCAAATTCTCCGGTTGGACCAATAAATTGGAATAATTGGGCAAATAATCTCCAAGCAATTCCACCTACTATAAACAATGAAATTCCACTACCTAGTCCCCATTTTTGCACAATTTCATCCATAAACAATATTAGAAGACCACCAATACATAATTGTAATATTACTATGAACTCTTTGCCTGGCATTGAGGAAATCCCTCCCATAAAAACATAAATCATCGATTCAAATACTATAAAAGCTATGGATAACAATTTTTGTAATCCTTGAAAAAACTTTTTCCCTTCTTCACTACTTGTATCTATTTTTAGAATTTGCGCTCCAACTAATAATTGTAAAATAATAGAAGCCATTACAATTGGACCAATACCTAAACTAATAATAGAACCAAAACTTGTTCCTAATAATATAGCTAAATATTCAAAATTACTCAAAGCATTAGAACTAATTCCATACATTGGAATATTTGCCAAAACAAAATATGCCAATAAAACTATAATTGTCCATTTTAAAGCAACCTTGAAGTCAACTTTCTTCTCAGTAGGTCCAACTACCTCCGGTAGACTTTTTAAAAAATCCTTGAAAGCCATAGAAGAATACCTAAAAAGTAATTTATAAATATTTGTTTAATAAATATCGACGAACCTTATTTTTTAAAAAACAGACAAGAAAAGAATAAAAATACATCTAAATTAGTTATAGTATGGTTTTAGAAAAAATTGGAGAATCAATAAAAAAGGGAATCACACGTATTGGAAATGCTATTGTTCTAGATAAAAAAATGATTGATGATATCATTAAAGACATTCAAAGAGCATTAATAGAATCCGATGTGAATATTGATTTAGTATTTGGTTTAACTCAAAAAATAAAAAAGATAGCATATGATGAAAATATTCGTGGAATTGATAAAAAAGAACAACTAATTAGCCTAATTCATGATGAAATATTAAAGATTTTAGGACAGGAAACAAAAGAATTAAAGTTAGATAAAAAAACAACCATCTTGTTCACTGGACTTTACGGTTCTGGTAAAACCACAAGCATTGCTAAAATAGGGTTCTATTATGCAAAAAGAGGTCGAAAAGTTGCATTAGTGGGATTAGATACAGATAGACCAGCTGCAATGGAACAATTAGAGCAAATGGCTCAGAAAGTAAAACTAAAATCTTTTATAGACAAAGAAGAAAAAGATCCAATTAAAATTTACAAAAAAATATCTAAAGAACTTGAAGACTATAATTTAGTTTTAATAGACAGCGCTGGAAGAGATGGGCTAAATAAGGATTTAATTAAACAAATAGAAAAAATAGACAAAACTGTTGAAGCTAATTATAGAATTTTAGTAATGAGTGCTGATATGGGACAATCTGCTAAAACGCAAGTTGAAAAATTTAAAGAGGCGTTAAAAATAGACGGGATAATTATAACAAAAATGGATGGTACATCAAAAGCAGGTGGAGCATTGACTGCATGTGTTGAAACATCCTCCCCTATATACTTCATAGGAACTGGAGAGTATATACACGACATAGAAATATTCAATCCAAAAAATTTCATTAATAACCTTTTAGGAATGGGAGATTTGTCTGGGCTATTAGAAAAAGTTAGAACGATGAGTGATGAAAAGCAAATGAAAAGGACAACCCAAAGACTAGAAGAAGGAAAATTTACACTTCTTGATGTCTATTCTCAATTAGAGCAAATGAATTCTATTGGTTCAATGGACAAAATACTTTCTATGATTCCTGGATTTGGAAATGTCTCTAGCAAAATCTCAAAAACAGATATGGAAAAGCAGAGTAAAAAACTAAAAAATTGGAAATCTGCAATTAATTCTATGACAGAAGAAGAAGTTGAAAACCCTGAAATATTAGAAAAACAAACTTCAAGAATAAGTAGAATTGCAAAAGGCAGTGGTACAACCACTAGCGAAATAAGAATGCTACTTAAACAGTATAAACTTCTAAAAGAAATGATTTACAGTTCAAGCAGTGAAAAAATCGCTAGTGGACAAATAGACAAAAGAATGATGCAAAAAATTGCTAGACAGATGAAAGGAAAGGTAAAACTTTAATGGATAATGAGATTTTTAGGGGAGCCGAAGCAATAATAACTCTTGAAAATAACATTATAAAAAAAGAGAGAATTAGAAAAAGTTATAGAAACGAAAAAATAGATGAAGATATTAGAAAGAAAAGAACAAAACAAGAAGCAAAAATACTAGCAAAGGCAAAGGCGTTCTCTATTAATGTCCCACAAGTTCTCGATTTAGACAAAAAAAACATTCCTGTTGAAAAATACATTATAAAAATGGAATATATCAAAGGAGATAAAGTCTCTGAAAAATTAAACGATTATGAAATTCAAAAACAATATAATGTTATGAGAAAACTCGGGAAAGAAGTCTTTAAATTACATTTAAACAATATAATACATGGAGATTTAACCACTTCTAATGTAATACTAAGAGATAATGAAGTTTTTATCATAGACTTTGGTCTAGGATTTTTCTCTTCAAAAATAGAAGATAAAGCAGTAGATTTACATCTAATAAAACAAGCATTAGAAGCAAAACATTATGAAAATTATCAAAGATTATTTTTTGAGTTCTTAGAAGGATACGATGGAGATGAGGAGCTTAGAATTAAAGTAATAGAACATTTAAGAAAAGTAGAATCAAGAGGTAGATATAAGAAAAGGGTTGGTTAAAATAAAAAATAGCCCCGCGCGGATTCGAACCGCGGCCGCTGGGACCAAAACCCAGAATCCTTGACCACTAGACTACGGGACTGTATAGTTTAGTATAAATATTAAGTTAAAAAGGTTTTTGTTTAAAATATCATCTCATTATGCCATCCCACTCTGTACATAACATCTCTTTTTCACTTTCTTTATCTTTTCTTGGCCACTTCACTTTAGCCTCTAATTTATCAATTATATCTTCATCCCACTGATAAAAAATCAGTTGAGTATATGAATAATCATTTTCTTCAGCTACTCCTGTTCTATAAGTAAGAGTGCTAATTGTTATAAAAAAATCTCCTGAATTAGGATTAATGTATTCTGGAAGCGCGATATTATGTCTCATTTTTTCAAATGCTTTTTTTGTTTCCTCTATTTCTATCCCACCTTTGTAAGGTATATAAAGCAATTTTCTTATTACATAAGTTTTTTTAAAGGTCTTGTAATCTAAATCATCACAAATTTTGTCAGCATCAGAGATTTTTGACCCAGTTTTTTTATTGATTATATTTATAGTTGGATTACCTTTTGCTATATCTCCAATGTTGTAACTATCCCACTTTTCTGTATAAACATCATCAATTGGATAATCCACCTTTATAACATAGTTTTCTATTATACTCCCTCTACACATTAAAGAATAATTTTCTGTAACTAAATAATGTCCAGATTTCCCAACAGAATAATTTTTGCTAAAACCCATTGCTCCCCCTATCGTTATATATGGAACTTTAGAGATACTCTCTTCATAATTGGTCTGAAACCTATCTAGGTATATTTCTTCTGCTATTATTGGATTTAACCCACCCGCTGTTAAGTATTGCTTATATGATGTATCATGTCCTTTTATTTTTTTATTCATCGCATCCTTAATATTAATCTCATTTTCTCCCATGTAGAAACTTTTTACACTGTCTTTAAATGTGATTCTTGCGCACGGATAACAACTAGAAAAAGAACCTCCTGAAAATATTGATTTTGATGGATAAATATTATAATTCCCTTGTCCAAATAGACTCCAGCATTCTGCCATCTGCATCATTATTTCTTTTTCGGCCCTATCCTTATCTTTGTAGTCTATAGTTACAACATTCGTAGAACATTTTAATGGATACATCTCTTTAAATTTTATCCAATTTACTCCTGCAAAATCCATATTAGGTAGTGTGTTTCTCAAAATAATACTTTGTTGACAAACCTCTTTGCTTGCAGTATCTTCAGTAAAGAATTCTTGAAACAGCCAAAACATCCCGATAGATAATACAATTAACGAAAGAATTAATCCAACTATAAAATATGGTTCTATCCCTCTCTTATTCATATTTGTTTAATAATAAAGACATTTAAAATTCTGTCGGTTAACGGTGGACGGTTGACAGTTTACTGTTTACGGTCGACGGTTTACGGTCTACAGTTGACAGTTTACATCTATGCCACCAAATTAACAATTGCCTCAGCTATGTCGTTATCGTATTTTTTTAGTGCTTCAATTACTTCGTCTCGTTGCTTGTTTGTTTGAGACATAACCATTTCAATATCTTCTTCACTTATTTTGAGCTCATTTTCTTCTAACTCTGCGTGTCCCGTTATTTGATAACTTTCTTGTCCGTGCATCATAATTTTTAGAATATCAGGATTTTCTATTACTAAATTTCCTTCAGGTGTCTCAAAGATAACTCTAGAAGCATTTATAGGAACTTGAGAAATTCCCATCTTTTTCATCATTGCTTGCATTTGTTTTGGGTTAATATTTGGAATCATCTTATAAAAAAGTGCAGTATGATTTCTAAAATAACAGTAGCAACTACCATTCCCATTACAACACTTGGTTTTAACTTAAATCTAGAATTATACTCTTCGCTATAACGAGTCAATCCACCAAAAGAGGGCATTCTAATTTCAGCCATAAGTGATTATGTTATCCATCCTTTAAAACTTTTTCTAAAATAATTTGTAATTTATAAGTGATTATCATACTGTAATATAAAAATATTTAAAAACTTTTGAAATTTTAAATTATTCATATACAATAAGTTGTATTAAAAACGACTACAAACTACAACATATTGTAATTATTAAAAAGAGGTAATAAAATGCTCTGTCCATATTGCAACAATGAAGATACAAAAGTTACAGATAAAAGAGATAATGACTCAGTAACTAGACGGAGGCGTGAGTGCCTAAAATGTTCAAAAAGGTTCACAACTTATGAAAGAATAGAAATGAATTTATATGTTCTAAAAAAAAATGGTTCTAAAGAAAAATTTGACAGAGAAAAACTTTACAGTGGAATTTCAAAATGTTTAGAAAAAAGAAAGTTTGAAGATGAGGAAATATCAAATATTGTTGATAAAATAGAGTCAAGAATCTACAAATTAGCAAAAGATAAAGATATTGAATCAAAAAAAATAGGAGAAATAGTAATGTCTGAACTAAAAAAAATAGACAAAGTAGCATATTTACGGTTTTCAGCAGTGTATAAAGGGTTTGAAAGTTTAGAAGATTTTGAGAAGGAGTTGGAGGATTTAAAAAATGGTAAGTAAAATAAGAAAAAGAGATGGGGATGTCGTAACATTTGACGAACAAAAAATAGAAAATGCTATTTGGAAAGCAGTTTGTGCTGTCGGTGGAAAAGACAGAGAAAAAGTAATTTCGATAACAAAAGTTATAATAGATAAATTAGACGAAAGATTCGGAGAAAATAATATCCCAGGAGTTGAAGATGTTCAAGATTTAGTTGAAGAAGTTTTAATTAAAAATGGACACGATCAAGTTGCAAAGGCATACATATTATATCGTAAAAGCAGAGAAGATTTAAGAAATGTTAAAGGTCTTTTTGACACAATTGAAGCAGTAGAGGATTATTTAGGGTTAAACGATTGGATGGTAAAGGAAAATTCTAATATGGGATATTCTCTACAAGGTTTAAACAATTATATTTCTACAAAAATTATCACAAACTATTGGATAAGACGAGTTTATCCAGAAGCAATTAGAAAAGTTCACGAGGCGGGCGATTTGCACATTCACGATCTAGGAACTTTGGGTTCTTATTGCGTTGGTTGGGACCTAAAAGATTTACTTTTAGTTGGTTTTCAAGGTGTAAAAGGGAAAGTTGCAAGTAAACCTGCAAAACATTTAAGGACAGCCTTGGGACAAATAGTAAATTTCTTTTACACACTTCAAGGAGAGAGTGCAGGAGCGCAGGCGTTTAGTAACTTTGACACACTTCTTGCTCCATTCATCAGGTACGATGGATTAGATTACAAACAAGTTAAACAAGCAATGCAGGAATTTTTATTTAATTTAGCAGTACCAACGAGAGTTGGATTTCAAACTCCCTTTACAAATGTAACTATGGACTTAAAAGTTCCTGAATATATGAGAGACGAACATGTAATAGTTGGAGGACAAATTCAAAAAGAGACATACAAAGATTTTGAGGAAGAAATTAAGATATTAAATAGGGCATTTGCTGAATGTATGCTTGAAGGCGACGCATCAGGAAGGGTTTTTACTTTTCCTATTCCAACTTATAATATAACAAAAGACTTTGATTGGGACAACCCAGAATACAATTTAATTTGGGAAATGACAGCAAAATACGGAATTCCTTATTTTAGTAATTTTATAAATTCGGATATGAAACCAGAAGACGCAAGAAGTATGTGTTGTAGGTTAAGAATAGATAACACAGAATTAAAAAAACGAGGTGGAGGACTTTTTGGGGCGAACCCACTAACAGGTTCTGTTGGAGTTGTAACTATAAATATGCCAAGATTAGGGTATACCTCAGTAAACGAAGAAGATTATTTCCGAAGATTGGGAAGATTAATGGAATTAGCAAAAGAATCTTTAGAAATCAAAAGAAAAACTATTGAGAAATTTACAGAAATTGGTTTATATCCTTATTCAAGGTTTTATCTAAGATTAATTTATCAAAGATTTAAGCAATACTGGAAAAACCATTTTGCAACAATAGGACTATTAGGATTAAACGAATCAATTATTAATTTTATGCCAGAAGAGAGTATAATAACTCCAAAAGGAAAAGACTTCGCACTAAGAGTTCTGGATTTTATGAGAAATAAATTAGAAGAATTTCAAAAAGAAACTGGAAATATCTACAACCTTGAAGCAACACCTGGAGAAGGAACAACTTATCGTTTTGCAAGAATAGATAAAAAAAGATTTGGGAGAATTGTCTGTGCAAATGAAAAGGCGTATAAGGAAAACAGCGCACCTCCTTACTACACAAACTCATCTCAGCTACCAGTAGACTATACAGATGATATATTTGAGGCACTAGATAATCAAGACCAATTGCAATGCAAATATACAGGTGGAACAGTATTTCACACTTTTATTGGGGAAAAAATAACAGCAGAAGCCGCTAAAAGTATGGTAAAAAAAATAGCGAATAATTATCACTTGCCTTATTTTACAATCACTCCAACATTTTCAATATGTCCAATTCATGGATATATCGCAGGAGAACACGAATACTGTCCAAAATGTGATGAGGAGATAGAAGCAGAAGAGAGTAGCGTACTGTCTCAAGCGTATACTGTTTCGGATTCAGAATTAAACATTGAATCTCAAAATAAAATGGAGGTGTTTTATGAGAGCTAGGACTAAATGTGAAGTTTGGAGCCGAGTTGTTGGATATTTAAGGCCAACATCTGCTTGGAATGATGGAAAACTTCAAGAGTTTAAGGATAGAAAAACATTCAATCAAAACTCTTAAGATGGATATTTGTGGATTAGAAAAAACCACGCTTATAGACTATCCAGGGAAAATTGCTTGTACGATTTTTTTATTCGGTTGTAATTTTAGATGTGGTTTTTGTTATAACGCAAGTTTGGTTTTAGACAAACCAGAAGGATGTTTATCTGAAGAGAAAATTTTTGAATTTTTAGAAGGTAAAAGGGGAAAATTAGATGCAGTTTGTATTACAGGTGGAGAACCACTCTTAACAGTAGAAAAAGATTTTTTAAGAAAGATAAAAGAAATGGGATTTTTACTTAAGATAGATACGAACGGAACAAGTCCGGACAAATTAAAAGAACTAATTGATGAAAAACTAGTTGACTATATTGCTATTGATATAAAGAACTCAAAAGAAAAATACGATTTAACAACGGGAGTTGATACAGATATTTCTAAAGTGGAAGAGTCAATGAAAATAATATCAAACTTTGAAAATTATGAATTTAGAACGACAATTGTTCCTAAACTTCACACAAAAGAAGATATAGTAAATATTATAGATTGGTTTAAATCTTTAAACATATTCCCACAAAGATATTACCTGCAAGGATTCAAAAACAAAGGGGATTTTATTGATGAAAAATATTCAAAATACCATAATGCGACTGCAAAGTATCTGTATGAACTAAAGAAGATAATAAAACCATTTGTTCAGAAAGCTGGATTGAGGTATTGAGCGGGCGGTTGACGGTAAACAGTCGACCGTAGACAGTTTGCTGTTTACTGCTCACCCCAATCGCTTCGCAAATGTAAAAATTTTCCCGCTTATAATATCTATTTTCCCTACTAAATAATTTAACTCTTCTTCTGATATATAATTAAGATTTTGTGCTATGATTAATTGACATTCTACTTCCTTAGCACTACCTAAAGACATATGTAAGAAATGTTTAAAATATTTATTTGAATTTCTTCCGGAGCCCTCTGCTATATTTGATGAGACACTTACAATTGCTCTTCTTATTTGGTTTGTTAACCCGTACATTTCCTCTTGTGGAAATTTTTTTGTGACCATATAAATTTCATTTGTGAATTCAATAGATAACTTCCATATATCTAATTCCTTAAAATTATTCATCCATTCATTAACAGAATAAGTATTATATTTTTTATGACTAAATTGGGATAAGCCGTAAGCAGTAAACTGTAAACCGTAGACTGTAGACAGTAGACAGTAGACTGCAAAATTTTTATCCAGAAAATTCAATAAAATTTAAATAGTCATTATTTTCGCGCGTTTTAAATTTCGCGCGAGTCCGTAAACAGCAAACAGTCAACAGTCAACAGTCAACCGTAAACAAAAAAAGAAAAAAAACAAAAAAAGGGAAAAAATCCCTTTAAATTTTATACTTATGCAACAACAGTAGCCGTAGCAGTAGAGTATACCTTACCCTCACCATCAGTCAAACTGATAGATTTAGCGTTTTCCAACAAGTAAGATACAGCTCTTGTAGTATCAGCAGCTTCATAACCAGCAACCAATAAAGCAGTTTTACCTCCTCTATTAAATGCCTTAATCATGAATTGTCCTTCTCCAACACCAGTATGCTCTGTAAATTCAGTGCCTCTATAAGAACCACCTAATAATTCAGCAGCAACTGTGTTAATAGCAGAACCACCAACAACAACAAGATTTTTATCAACACCGCTAACCTCGCTATCCTTCAATGGAACAGCACCGGTAGATGTTGTTACTCTAGCACTTCCAGATGCAATAGATACATCAGCAATAGCTTCTTCATTTCCTACGAAAATAGAGAATTTGTTAGAATCTGCTTCATCAAATTCAAACCTAGACGCCATTCTGGTATTAAGGTAACCAGTTGTAACATCTTTTGTTTTTACTTTCGTCTCAGCAGCAGTTACTAAAGCGTAACCATCAACTTCAAGGTCATCATCACTGTTAACTTTAACATTTAATTTAAAACCTTCATCTGATAATTTACCTTCGTAATCTGGTTCTAGTAATGTAAAGTGAGATAGATTTCCAAGACCGTTGAATGTTGCCTTGTCAGCAGCACCAACTAATTTTGTAAAATCTAAATTCACAGTCAAACCATTTGCTGTATATATTTTATCATGCACCACTGTGTATGTTCCAGAAACTGTTGGCAATATAGACAATGTACTAGGTGTACCATCATTTGATGTACCAGTACGAGCTGTACCGTTGGTATATTCAAATTTAACATTTCCTCTAGTTACTTCTCTACCATCTTTTAATGTGAAAGTAGAACCATCAACTAAAGAAGATAGTGTTAATTCTGCATCGTCAAGATTTACTTCATCTACCTTATACACTTGTGATCTATATTCTTCACCAGAAGTTCTAGCAGAAGATACAATTATCATATTATCTTCCATTGATTCTCTTACTTCTGTATAAGGAGAACCACTTCCAGTGTAGGCTACATCAAAGACAATTACTTTTCCACCACCACTAGATTCTGGAGTTAAGAATACATTACCATCGTCGTTTCCAACGATTACACCATATCCTACTCTACTTGAATCATAAGATAATATTGGTAAATCAATAGAACCATCTTTTAACTCTAAAGATAACACCAATTCTTCTCCTGGAACTACAGCAGTTTCTTCTAAGTCAGAAGATTCTACTCCTCCATACACTAATTTTAGTGACTGGAATCCTGGCATAATTAGTTCATTATCTTCTTCAGTTAAGAATGTTCCTTTTGTCTCAGTTGCAGTCCATTCTATTTCAATGACACCGCTTGCATCATTCACTGTTGTAGCTTTAAGACCTTTTACATCTTTGTCAGCTATTCTTACAGCTGCACCGTTAGTAAGTTTTATAGAACCACTTCCTATTGTAACTTCTACGCTACTTGGGATTGATTCTTTACTAGATACATAAACTTCTTTAAGTAAAAGATGTGAATCATCAGACAATTTTTGAGTTTCGTCTTTGTTCATATTTCCTAAACTCTTTCCATTTACTGTAACTCTAGCTTTTCCTGTACTTATGTGAGATACAGACACTTCATATGTCTTCTCACCAACAGTTATAGTTGTAGTTTGACCTTCTTCAACTTCAACAACAGAGCTTGCATCAAACAATTCTATTGTATGTGTTCCTGTTGTGTTTACTTTACTAACATAGTATGTTCCACCTAATAATGGAATATCAACACCCACAGCTTCATTCAACTCACCCTCAAGGTCTAATTTATACTTAAGAATTTCTGCATCTTTAGCTATGTTAAACCCTAAAGTTTCTTCTTTATCGTTGTAATTTCTATCTGAAAAGTATTGCAAAGCAGGTCCTGTAGTAGGGAATGTGATAGATTGAGAGTAATCCATTTCAACATTGTCCTTATCTCTATAAGTGCCTTCTGCTAAAAATCCTTCCATATGGTCCTCATTAAGAGTTGCAATGACATTTGAGAAGTCATCACCCATATTGAATTTTTTATAAGAAGTTTCTAGCTTAAATGAATCACCACCTTCAACAACAACACTTCCTGTTCCAACTCCTAAATCTGCAACAACTGTAGCAGCTGCAGTAGAGTCACTTGCTAATGCAGAAGCACCAACAACAACAGCAGTATTGCTTCCAGTTAAACTAGAATAGCTAGCTGCTAAAGCACCACTTAAAGTAGCACCTATAAGAGTTAAACCTCCTAATACTGTTATAGCTTTGTGAAATAATTTTTTCATATTTTTTATTAACCTCCTTTCAGCACTATTATTGTTAGCCGCCTTAATCAAGGCCCTGAAATTCAGGTTTGGAAACTAAATAGCCTGGCCGGAACTTATAACTAGGGAGCGCTATAAGGTCATCACTAGGGTCCCTGTTTGTACACTGACTAGTCAGCATTATTGATGAACAATAACGCAATCATAGTAAATTTTTATCATTTATAAAGTTTATCCTATTATTCTCGGTTGTCGTCGGCGTTTTTTGCCGAATTGTAAACTTGGTTTATAAACACTTTGTTGTCACTACATGTTTTAACAAAAAAGTAACTCCTAAAACTTTTCAATCTTTTATATATGACATAAAAAAACATATGTGCTTCCTCGTCGTAATTGTCTAAAAAACTAATAACCATAATTTATATTTTTTAACGAATTTGTCCAAAAACTCATATTTTTATTGATATAAAAAACTCCTCACTCACCACTTTTGGCACCAAAGAACGCTTACTGTCTCCTTTTTTAGATTTCAACTCAACTATTCCAACAGATTCCAAGAACCTCACATCGTCGTATACCACACGAAAATCTCGCTTTAGTAGTTTAGATAGGTTATATATTGAAGTTGGCTTATCATTTTTGACACACTTTAGCAATCTTATCTTTTCCTTTGAAAAAACCTTCCTTAATAACTCTCTATTTTCTTCAGACTTAGCTTTCTTTCCTAAATCTATTTTTATTATGCTCCGTTTTTTTACTGCCATAAATCTTATCCACTATTACCTTATTTATTTGTTTCGCGCACAATAATTAGGAGTGCGCGAAACGCCCCTAACCACCAATACCGGCTAGTGCAATACCGGCAATTAGTGTTAGAGCAACAATAGATACAAGAGCAATAGCAAAATATGTCATCATGCTCTTTGCTAAGTTAATCCCAGTCTGAGAAGCAACCGTTAAATCATCCTTCCCATTATTTATAGTTACCAAAGTAGAACTCAAAATAAATACTATCTCAATTAGATAAATACCAACAACAATCTGTATCCAATAAGTAGGAAGCATAGTTTCCAAATTAAACATAGAAGATAAATTACTCAAAGCCCCAGCCCCCATTATCCCATCAGCTGCATCCATACTCCCCATAATTGTCTCTAAATTGCCTAATATTAGCGTAATCATACCACTTAAACCCACTATTATCCCAGAAAGCATCGGCGCCAAAAACCCCATATTACTCCTCATATCACTAATTATCTCAGCAAGCAAATCCTTTAACCTATCCTGAACCTTATTAACATTCTTAACATACTCTGAAATACTCATTAAACTCCTCGCAGCAACCTGCAAACCCTTCTTCACTGATTCAACCAATATTCTCATTGACATCACAATTAAATGAGATGGATAGTATATAGCAGCCCCACGACTCTCATCAAAAATAGCCCTATCAATACTCATACCATACCCTCTAATATTCTCACTAACCATAGCAAAAAATCCCTCACTAGCAGTTCCCTTACTCGATTCTGCAATCTTCCCAAACGCCACCTCAGCTGGGAGCCCATCCCCAATTCTATTCCCCAACTGAAACAACGAAGAAGTAAACTCACTCTCCACCTGTCTATACCTCTCTTTTTCCTTAATAATATCAACAGTTCTCTTCCTAAAAGAATAAGAAAACATTACAGCAATCCCTATTGGAATAAATAAACTCATAACTAACGAAAGAGGTCCAAACGGTCCATAAACCTTACCATCACTCTCAAAAAGCCCAAATAAACTAGTACTTTCCATAAAACCAAATCCTAAATCTCCAAAAGTCCAATCCAAAGGCATATTCAACCAATTATGAAGTGGAGTATAACCCCAAACAATAGGAAAAATACCAATCAAAAACAAAGGCAAAGCAATCAAAAACCCTACCTTCAAACTTTTCTTACTCTGAAACTTCTCATACAAAGGATTTTTTGACAACAACCCAGAATCCCCATACCCACCAGGTCTCATAGACATAATATTATATGTCATATATATTACAAAAAACGGTATCATCAAATTAAACATAATAAACAAATGAGACACTTTTATTGCTCCATTAAGCATAGTAGACGCCAAAGGCAAAATCGCAAGAGCAAGAGTAGGCAAAACAATCCCAAGCATATAAACATTAGTCAACGGACTTTTTACCTCATGAGTATACTTAAGCATCTTATCGTACACACCATCTAAAATAACAGTTAAAGCCCTCTCCAAAATCTCAACCCTTCTTCCCTCACTTGATTCAAACAAACTAGAACTAACCAAATGAATTGCCTCAACAAATTCCATAGAATAATCCTTCCACCCCTCCAAATAAATATCAATAGCTTCCTTAATAGTAGAATACTTTTTAGACTGAACCTCCCAAAAAATTCTCTTAAAGTCTGATGACAACGGATCCTCTAAATTCTCAGCAGCAAACGCAACCGCTTTTTCCAAGTTAGAAGTATGCTTCATATAAATAACAATATACAACAACGCAGGGACCATCTGACTACTCGCTTTAAGTCTCCACTTCATCGCCAACCTCTCAGGCGTCTTAGAAGCAAAATAATAAATAAATAAACCAAAAAACAAAAACAAAAAAAGCATAAGAACACTAAAAGTATCAATAATAAGATATAGTGCGAGCACAAAAAAAAGCCCACCAACAATTGTAATCATCATAAGCATAGCAGCAAGCCCCATAACTTCAGAAGGACTAACATTCAAGTGAGCAATATCTATATTTTTCTGAATCTTCTGAGCATCCTTACCCTTAACTTTAACACTTATTGTCTTACCAACTGACTTACACCACTTCTCATAATTAGTAAAATCAGGCGACAACCCTTCTTTATAACTCTCATAAGTTCTCGTAAAATTAACATTGTCATACGAACTCTCAAACTGGTTCATCTGCTTCTTTATCTTATCACCATACTTCCTCAAAATATCGTCCGTACTCATAAACCACCTCTAAATAAAATAGAATATCACTTTAATAAATCTTTACAATAAACGCGTATTTACCTAAAACATATGTCATTTTCCACGCGAAAGCTTTTTAAATGCTAGTCATTTTTAAACCTTACTATGTCATCTATTAAGCGTTGTCCTGAGTGTAATAGCACAAACCTAATCTATGACGATTCTCGTGGAGAACTTATCTGTGGGGATTGTGGACTATTAGTTGAAGAAGGCATGGTGGACACCAGCCACGAACTTCGTTCTTTTGATAAATCAGAGAAAAAATCAAGAGGCGGAGCACCAATGTCAATGCAAAAGTTTGACAAAGGACTAACAACAAACATCGGAGAAATTTCTGACATTTACAGATTAGATTCTAGCCAACAAACAAGAAAATACTTAAGATTAAAGAAATGGCAAGAAAGAGTATCAACTTCTATTGAAAGAAACTTGCGTCTTGCAATGTCTGAACTAAGACGAGTAGCATCATTTCTAGATTTACCTTCAGTAGTTAGAGACGAAGCAGCAAGAATTTACAATTTCGTACTACAAAGAGGATTAGTTAGAGGAAGAAGTATGGAATCAGTAATTGCAGCATGTATCTACGCAGCATGCCGTTCATATAACATACCAAGAACACTTGACGAGATATCTAACGCAAGCGAAGTAGAAAGAAAAGAAATCGGAAGAACATACAGATTTATAATTAGAAAAATTGGACTTAAACTAGTGCCATCTTCTCCAAAAGATTACATCTCAAGATTTGGCTCAACATTACATCTATCTCCTCGTTCTCAAAACGAAGCGCTAAAAATCCTAAATAAACCAGAAATAAACGAACTTACTTCTGGGCGTGGACCTGCAGGAATTGCAGCCGCTGCACTGTATGTCTCAGCTCTACTTAATGACGAGAAAAAAACTCAAAGAGAAGTAGCCGATGTTGCAGGAATTACAGAAGTAACAATAAGAAACAGGTACAAAGAACTTCTAGACAAATTAAACCTTGAAGAAAAAATCAAAATAAAAGAAAACGAAGCAAGAAAAAAGAAAAGATTACTAAAAGAATCACAACCAAAAGATTAACTCTACTTCTTCTCTAAAACTCCATCTCTAAAAGTATAATTTTCTAAAACAACTAATTTGTGTATTCCTATATATTCTCCCTTTTGTTTTTCATCAATTACAATAGCTCCATCCTCTAACACCTTCCCTACATTTTTATTAAAAAACAAAATACCTGATTTTTTTACCTTACCCTTATCATCTATAAAGAATTTTGTCCTCTCTCCACCATACACAATATGCTTACCTTCCACATAAAAGTTGTAATCGTACATACATTTTCCAGAAAACAAATCACAATGGTACCCACTCTCACACTCTAAGTCAGAACTACAATAAGTATTAACACACCTATTATCTTCATCACAAACTTTTCCAACACTACAATCCAAAGACACCAAACACTCAACACATGTCCTGCTCTCTGTTATCCAAACCATCTTGTTTTCTATACACCTTTCTTCTTCTCTCACAAATTCGTTTATACATTTTCCAGATGTCAAGTTACAAAAATATCCACTATTACAATCCAAGTCAGAACTGCAAAAATCACTAACACATACATTTTTTACACATACTCCTGCACCACAATCTAAAGATGAAATACATTCAACACACCCTAACTCATTTCCACCCCATACAAAACCACTTCTCTTACAATCTAATTCACTCTCTTTAAACTCTTCAAAACATTTTCCAGAAGTTAAATCACAAAAATATCCTTTATCACATTCCAAATCAGAACTACAAAAATCATTAACACACATTTTATCTACACTACATATTTTACCTATACCACAATCAGAAGACTCCAAACACTCAACACATTTTCTATCTTTAGTTATCCAAAATAACCCATTGTCTTTACAAATTTGCTCCTTTTTTATAAAATCGTCCATACATTTTCCAGAAAACAAATCACAGAAATATCCTTTACCACATTCCAAATCAGAACTACAAAAATCATTAACACACATTCCATCCACGCTACATACCCTACCTATACCACACTCTGAAGATGACATACATTCAACACACCTTTTTTCATCCTCTAACCAAGTCCACCCATTCTTAGCACAACTATCTTTCACCCTATCAGCATCCTTATATAAGGCACCATTAGAAATACGATATTTTTCTAATTCTTCATATGTGAACCCTACTCCTATTATCTCTCTATTCTTAAACTCTGGACTCACCACAATTATATCATTTGAATTTAAACTAGCAATTATATTCTTACCACTTAAATCATATATCTTCCTATCAGCTGACAAATACATGTCTATATAATTATAATTATAATAAATTTTATTCTCTTTTAGATTTAACCCTATATTTTTCTTAAACTCTCCTCCAATAAATGAGTAATCGCTTAATGCCGAAAAAGTTATATCTTCCCCTTTAATTCGCTTAGATTCATGCCCACTTATTATTGAAATAGATTTATCTTCATTGATATAACCAAATTTTGTATACGGAATTGAACAACTTTGTAAATAGTAATCATAAACTCCTGTACCTTCTTTTATACAAATACCAGTAGAACGGGTTTCATACAATATTTCTCCCTTTATCGAGTTATATGAAAATCCTGAAACAGATATTGTCTCAACCAACTTCTCACAATGGTTATGACAATATTCCTTATTGTCCTCCCCCATACTTTCTAAGCAACTCAAAACACAATCCTCTGCTATTCCATCTTCTACTACTATTCCTCTTTTTGCTAATATAGAGTTTAAAGAAATCTTCAAATAATATGCGTACGCTTTTTGACTGTTAGTAGCACCACTTGATGTTCCTATTATATCTTCTAAGTCCTTATTTATCTCATTATATGTTTTTACATCTCCAACAGACTCTTCAGGAGCAAAACTGTTTATTTTTTTCTTTACTTCTTCTAATTTAGTATCAAACTGTTCATAACTTCCAACCGTCCTTTTAATCCCAATATCTTTAATTTCAGAAGGATCTATTGTAGACAGAACCTTGTTTATATCTTTAGTATCAAGCCAACATATTACATTTTCATCTCCACAATATCCAACATTTCTCCACCTCTCATCACTCTCTACAATAGATGCTCCAGATTCTGGATTCCTACTAGCACAAACTCTAGTAATTCCAACACTAGAAATACTGTTTCTTGAATCAAGCATATTGTCTCCTTCCACAAAGTCAACAATTAAATTTAATCCGTGGCTAAAAGATAAACAATCCGCTTCTGTTGTTATCTTTGTAGAATTAACATCAGCTAATAGTATTTTATCTATTACACGATTAACTCCATACAGTGAACTAGTTACTCCAAAGTCGCATTTTGTATCACCATCTACTGAAATACATAATTTCCTATATCCACTTATTGCAGTAAAATCTTTATTTTCTATTTTTGACTCTCTAGCCGGAATAATTCCTTTAGCTATAACATAAGTATTATCATATGAAATGCTTGATGGATCCGTTAAATATACGCTATAAGACCTATCCTTACTACCTGCATAAATACTATAAAATACACTGTATATTGATTCAGGTGGGGTTGTAGCATCAGTATAACTTTTCTCACTAACACTTCCTGTAAATTGTGCCCCTGTTGTTGGAGATAAAGAATTCCACACTCCACTAAGCCAACTCTGTTTGCCCCCATCTCCTATGCCAATAGACGGCGTATTAATTATTGCATTACATAAATCATAACTAACATTTTCTAGATTAATATCAAATAACTTGTCTAAAGATGTACTCAAATAATTTGCAATATAATTAGACGCTATAGCGTTTAATTCTTTTCTTTGTGCCAAGAAGTTAAGATAAGTTGAACCACCACTTAGTTTACTTATACCTAAATTACCCACCCAATTTAGACCTGAATTTACTAACGAGACAGCATGCTTAGTAACCATCTCACAAATATAAAAGCTCCTTATCTTATCACAACTGCCAACATATTCTCCAGTCGTCGCCCTTGTGTTTAAACAATTTTGATGTTCAACAAGCATAGAACGAAATGCATCAAGACCTGCATAAATCCCTGGAATACAAACAAATCCATTTCCTATACAATAAACAATACTTCCTATAACCCCTGTTTGAGTAACATCCTGAACTCTCCATTTGCCTTTCAAGTCACATCTATCTGATGGACACTCCACCCAATCACACACCTTCTGAACTCCTAAGCAATCTTGAGGACTCAAAAAGTCCATACACTCAAAATCCATTAATGCAAAAAGTGTCTTTCCAACTGTAAATGTTTGTCCTAAAATATTTGCTGTATCACTTCCGTATTGTCTATTTGCTTCCATAATCGCAGTATACGCTTTATTATACAAATCCTTGACTTGCGCCTCTGTATAACTCTCACACGGAGTAAATTTATCATAAATAGGATTTCTAACTTCAAAACTTCTACATAAGTCTTGCCCCAATCCATAATTTATAGTATTATCCTTTCCAACATTACAAATGTAAAAATTCAAAACTTCTCCATTAGATGAATATGCTTTGACTCTGTCATCAAACACATCTCCTCTACTCGAAGAAACATAAGCGTACCATCCTCTTTCTCTGTCAAACGGTACAACCGCAGCTAATCCATTAACATTACTTAACCCACCAAGCATTGAGCCTACTTCATAATATTCTATATTTCCAGTTGTAATCACATTAGAACAAGCATCATCTAACCTACTTTTTTTACTCGTACTAGGTTTTTCTTCTTCTTTCTCATTAACATTATTTTCTACTTCTTTAGAATCTCCACGAACGAGCGGAAATAATGTGAACGAAAATAATATCTTTCCACTTTGAGATTGAGTTTGTTGTTCTATTAGTGGAGCAAATTCCTTATTTACATCTCCAAGTATTGTTTTACAATAATAATCTTTATCGCCACAACCTCCATTAAAATCAGCAACAGAAGAAAACAAAGTATATTTCTCCATTTGAGATACAGACATATCATCTATTTCTAATGGAATAGTTACTCCATTCACATTAATAAATAATTCACCACTTGCAGACTTCCACCCTCTCTCTTCAGAAGCATCATTTAATAGAGAGCCTGCTGATACTCTCTCATTCTGAGTCATTTTATAACTTTCTTTATATTTACTCTTCAAGTCTTTTACATCCTTTGAGTATTGTTTAACTGCCTTATTTATTGCATCATTATTATCTAATAAACACTTATCCATTCCATCTGGAGAGTCCCTACATCCTTCCTTAAACACTTGCATAACACTCATTCTATACAAAGCTTCTCCATTAGCTAACGCTGTAATCATTTTTATTGTAGTATATGTTCTAGCTACACCACAAACCGCATTCCAACCATTATGTATTACTTCTATTGCGTCTACAATATTTCCAACTATTCTTATAGTATCGTTCATCTCATCAGCCCTCTTCTTAGCTTTTTCTGGTGTTAGAGCAAAAAATCTTTTTTCTATTGGAATGTGGAATGTAAAATTCATTGCAATATCTCCACTATCTATCTTTGGTATAATCCTTACTTTTGCAACATTATTATAATTCACATTGTCTAGTCTTAATCCTATAATTTTTTTATTTTCATTTTCAAAATATTTGCTCTCTCCTACAGCTAAACTTATACTCTCTCCTTTCACCCAAAAGACAGCACTATCTTCATTTATTCTTGATATAATAACACCGTACTCCTCAATATACTCTCCCTCTCTTTTATTAGGGAATACATTATCTTCACCATCTACATTCAAATTAAAACTAACTGTAACACTTTTTTCGTCTGATAAAAAGTGAAAGTTGTTTATGATTATTGTTGAACTCAAACCGTTTTGTAAATTAATATTCCTAGCCCCCTCACTTCTATCAACATTTTGCATCCCTTGTCCCATAATAGAAATTTCTGAGAAATGTTCTGAATATTGAAATTCTTTTAAGTATCTATTTACAAGTTCTTTTTGAGTTTTTTCAAGACCTAAATCTCTAGCCAAAAATATAGAATCATATAGCGCCATCTCCGCATAATATTTCTCGTCTGGCGATTTTTCTTTTGGAAAGTTATTAAGTAATTCTGTCAAATCTTCTTTTATCAACTTAAAAGACTCTATATTTTTCTCTTTATCTACCAATTCCTCTACATTTTTTCTACTTTTTAGTCTCAGTGTATAAATTTCACTTCCACATTTAATCATCACCTGTCCAACAGGAGCATCCTCGCATTTAACACCATCTTTACTTCCAGCAATATCACAATCTTTTACTATCCTGTTAACCACACAAGCACCGTTTAGTATAGAATCACCTTCCCTTAACATGTAGTTCATTCCATCTATATTCAAATCTACTTTATTTTTTGCAGGCACTATCCCCTCAAACTTAACTCTAAACCCAGCCTTACATTCGTATCCAGGTAAATAAACAACATCGCTTGTTTGACCTTCCTTCAAATTAAAAGAAGCATAGTTTTCTAAACCAAGCATGTTAAAAACAAGTTGAACCGATTCAGAACTATAATCTCTTACCTTAACCAACCCCGTACTAGAAAGATATTCGCCCGTATTTCTCTCGTCCAAACTTAAATATAAAACCTCATCTTTAATTCTGTCATTAGTAACAAAAGTGTACTTTATGTTAGCTGTCAAAATACCTGTTACATATTTTTCTAGATTGTCTTCATTAGGCTGCTTTTTTAGTACAACAACTACATAACCTATATTTTCCAAAACATCATCAATAATCTTAGATGAACTTTTAGACAATGATGACCTGTATGGATGATAACTTATACTTCTCACTTCTTCAGGGTAATCTCCACTAAAAGAAATAGAAGATATAGCCGATGCTTGAATTAATGAATTTAGTCTAACTGCATTTAATTGGCACATCACACTAACATCTTGTTCTGCTAATAAATTACTAGTAACAACCGACGGAGTGCAAGAACTTATGAAAATATCAAAATCTGCCTTTGCTGGAGTACTACACACATCTCCAAAAGAGGTTTCTCCACCTGGGAAATTATTAGGTGAATTGCCAAAAGAGCTACTTCCTGTTGGATTATTAAAATTATCTTCTGCAAAAACTAAACTCATGGTCATTAGTAAAACCAGACACATCATTAAACAATAAATCGTCCTTTTATTTACATCTACCATTAGATAAACTCCATATTCAATTTAGAATTTTCGATGTTTAAATAATTTCCTTGCAACTCTTCTGAAGATGTAGGAACACCAAACATAGTTGGCCTAATTCTTACAGAATTTATATTTCTCAACATCTCACTTGTAAAATATTGCTCTATTTCTCCTCCACCAATTAAAACACGCTCCATTTTGATTTCAGGAATAGTTATTTCCTTACAATTATCAAACTCTATTCCAAATATTTCGCTAAATCCTGTAGATTGTTTTGTACAATATTGCTCTTTTTTGCTCGGAATAGTTATTTCAGTTCCTGAATAAATGTATGCACTTACAATATAATTATCTTCAGAAAGTTTGGCTACCTTGGTTTCTGGGTACATTATTGTCTCTATGTTATTATTGTTCTCTCCATAAAAACTCAACATAGCACTGTCTCCTTCCCTTAAATCTAAAATTTCAACATTCAATTCATATTCCTTATACAATATCAAATCTAATACATCATTATTTCCTCCACTAGTGTAAACAAATTCTGTATCTCCAAATCCTTCTGCGCTAACTTTTACAACACCATTTACACATGTTGGAATTAATCCAGAATAAACATATAATCCATTCCTATATACACTCTCTCCTAATTCACAGTTAGAAGAAACACAACTATAAGAAATCCTAGCTGGTATTGGGTTTAAATCTGAATCATATGTTTTTATGCTTACTCTTGAATTCATATTCTCGCACACCTTACTATTATAGTTAACACTGCTATTAATATCCGGCAAAATTAACTCTCTTGGTTCATTATTATCAATAACCACTCTTATAGGAAATTGAAACACGAAATCCTCATCCCATATTTGAATTAGTACTGGATATCTTATATCATAAACTAAGTGTGTATATGAGAGACATACGCCCAATATCCCTGATATAGCATCTATTGGATTAACATTTTTCTCTCCATAAATATCAATTACATTAGACCAATTTCTATCAAACAAAACTCTAGTATTTTCATCAAAATTCATTCCAGTATTTTTTACAAAATATCCATTATGCCTATCAAGTGAAGAGTCATAATAACTACCCTTAAATTTAATGAAATTTATATTTTGCTCTAATGCTTCTAAAAGATTATCTTTAATCTCATCCTCCTTATAATTAACAGAAGAACAATCAAAACTAACATCTTCAACTGGAGCGTAATTCCATAAAACATCCATAGTGTATTTTTCTAAAAACATTTCTTGCTTCTCATAATCATATATTGACTTTGCTAATTTGTAATATTTACCTAGTTTTGATGGAACATTGATTTTGTGTTCATCTAATGAATAATATTTATCATCAAAATACATATCTACTTTGTTAATAATTTCTACATTTACATTGTTATCATTTATTGTAACAAACGCCTTTCCTGAATTAATTATCACATTATATCCTTCATTTAACGCATTACTAAAATCACAACTATTCAAATGTGAGCTTACATATTGTTCTAATTCTAACTCCATATCTCTTTTAGAGGGAACTTGCTCTACAAAAGAGCCATTATTAGACAAGTACAGCCAATAAGGAATATGATTTCCAAATATCTCAAATTGAGAATTATATTCAGAATTAATAAATCCCAATATTAAGTTTGGTTTTTCAATATATCCAGCATTATCCCCTAAAAGCATTATTCCTTCTTTAACTGTGGATTCTACACAAGCCAAATATTGTTCATACACCCCTCTAAAGTCCTTTGGGACATTCGTCACCAACAGTTTATCTTTAAATGCAAAAAATAATATTGAACTAGATAGAATAATTATTCCTAAAATAATAAAAAGAGTTACTTGTCCCTTTTTACCTCCCCTCTTTTCAACGCTATACATGTTTTTTTTAAATCAAAACTATATTTAAAGTTTTGTAACCAAATCATTTTTTTAAAATTCTTTTTTCAATAAGTTTTTATAATGATTTTCTCTCTTTTTTGGGTGAGGAGATGCCGGAGTGGTCAAACGGGCTAGGTTTAGGCCCTAGTGGTTCTTCCTACGGGGGTTCGAATCCTCCTCTCCTCATTTTCCTCTACAATATAAATATAGAAATAGTTACTTTAAACAGAATAAGAAATAAACACTTGAAACTTTAAGATGTCTAACAGACAATTCTAGAACATTCTTCAAACGATGAAACTACTTGCTCACATTTAAAAATAACAATGTCTTTTTCTCTATCTTCTTCTTCAGCTTTTTTATTAATCGCCGAAGGCCCTTCTTCACATAGAGCTCTGCCTACATGCAGTTTATCTTTTGAATTTTCTTTGTCCGTATATATTCCTTCTTCCATATCTTTACAAGTAAAGCTTCCTTTTTTACCGCCTTCAATTTCTAGTGCTTTTTTCGCCGAGCAATAATCATACTCTGCTTCATTCATACAAGAAATGTAACAGAAGTTTCTCATGTCATCAACATTTACGCTTCCTACATATACACCAGTTCTTCCTTGAAATATGTTCCATTGTGATCTAAATCCTATAATCAAAAAAACTAATACAACAACACCAACAATTATAGCAACAATAATTCCTATACTTATCTCACCTTTTTTATTCTGCATATTTATTTGAATAATAAATAGTTTATAAATATTACCCTTAAATTAACCTAACCATCAATAAACATAAAAGTTAAAAATATATTATATTATCAATACTTATGAAAAGAGGACAAATACAAATAGAAGTAATAATAGCCATAATTCTCGGAACTTTTGTGCTTACCTTTGTTATCTATGGTTTTACTAATAATTGGAATATTTTTAATTCTAAAATTTGTCTTTATGGGAACTGTCAATCCAATGTTGATGCAATAGAAAACGCTTGTGAACTTGCGTGCTTGCAAAAAGACCAGGAAGAATATTGTAAAAAAATGACTCTAAGATTAGGAACCAATGAACCTAAAAAGACGGGAAACTGTAAAGAATTATATGACTTCGTGTCTGACCCTAAAAATAATATAATTGGAGTTACAATAAATCCTTGTCCGGAGATAAGTTGTATAAAATAAATGGTGGATTTAAATAATACTAATAGTGATTGTATATTTTGTTCTATCTTGCAAAATAAAATTCCTCATGTTAAGCTTTCTGAAAACGACGAATCAATAATTATATTAGAAATTAATCCAAAATCTAAAGGACATTCATTAGTATTAACAAAAAAACATAACGGAGAAATAACTAAAAATATTGTAGAGCTCTCAAAAGATATAAGTTCAAAAATTATAGACACATATAATCCAAAAAATATAGATATTAATGAGGGGCAAATCTTCGGACACTCTATACTAGAGATAATTCCTGAGTATGACGACAAGCAACCACAAGAAAACAAAACAATTGAAGAATTAGAAAAAATAAAGTGTGATATTTTAAAATCACAAAATAAACATGATGAAAAAAAAGAAAATATTCCTTTACCTAATAACACAGAGCAAGATAAATCCACAGAACCTTTCGAAGACGTCGTTCCTAAGTTTGGAGAAAGAATTCCTTAAATAAAAAGCTGAAATATAAATATTAATATTTTATCAAAGATAAATAAGCTACTAATTAAAGCCATACAAAATACTGGAGCAAATGGCAGGCCATCTTTTACATATATTTCTTTTCTATTCTTCAATAACTCTACCTCTTCTTTACTAATTCCATAAAAGGAAGATTTTATTTTTTTACCTCCAACCGTAACATCATCTCTTAACCAATCTC
The DNA here is from genome assembly GCA_964655925.1 of Candidatus Woesearchaeota archaeon. Lineage (GTDB taxonomy): Archaea > Nanobdellota > Nanobdellia > Pacearchaeales > GW2011-AR1 > JAGVXH01. The sequence goes on from CAZZNU010000001.1 coordinate 28,983, forward strand.
CTACTCTTAGATCTGCTCCTCTTATTTTTTTTACTAGTACTACTTTTTCTAATGCCCTTATAAACACAAATAGAGGGGGAGCTAATACTAATATTACTGCAAATGGTAAAAACAATATATTAAAAAAGGAAAGTATAGATACAACAAGCCCAGCAACTATCATGAAGTTTAGCTTTGACTCTTTGAACCCTTTCCTTAATTCCACGTTCACCCTTTTAACATTCTTGAAGTATAACCCCAAAGAATATATCACACCATATACGCTACCGCAAATAAACAATACTGCTAAAAAAGTTATAATATTTAAAATACTTATTAAAAATGTCTGCCCCACAAACAGTGCGCTAATTGAAAACAACAAATTAGCATCTCCACCTGCAAAGAATTTTGAATAATACATTAAATTAGTTAACAAAAACATCACTAGATAAACAAATAAACCTTGAATTAACAAATTTACATCTTTATTAATTATAATATTGACAAGCAAATAAAAAACTCCACTAATTAGTAAAATATATGTGAGCCACCTATCTATCTCTCTACGCTTAAAATCCTGAGCAGACGCAATAATAGTACCTATAAAAAAAACAATGAATATCAAACTAATTTTCATCCTTTTTCACCTTTTCTTTTTTTGACAAATCAACATTGTTTATCCTATATTGTCCCCCACGCTTGTATACACGCATAACCCTTTTTCTTTTCAAGTCCTTTTTTGTAGTTCTCTTATCATAACCACCGTAATCCATAGAATATAGAACTTTCTAATATTTATATTTGTTTCTTAAATTTCTATTTCAAAGTATCCTGAAAAATAATATTCTATAGTTTCAGTGAATGATATTTTCTCTCTATTTTTTGGAATTAAATCTATTCTCCTGTAATATTCATCATTATTTTTACTAACTTTAATTAAATTATTTTCTATTTTCACATCATATAATCTTCTACAGAATTCGTTCCAATCTCCTGCATTGTCTAATATATCCTCTTGAATTCTCCTTCCGTCTTTGTGCAAATTATATGCATAGTATTTTCTATACTCATAAAGTTCTTTGCATGCTTCACGCTTCATACTATCCACACTATATCCTTTTAATTTATTAAAAATTATTTTTTCATTGTGTTCAATAATTAGCGTTTCATCTCTTAGCTTCAGTATCTCATCAGGTAATACTAAAGCTCTTTCCATCTTCTCCTGAACTTTAATATAGACTCCAATAGACAGCACTCCCATTATTAGCGTTATGAAAACTATTAACACTTCCATTATAGACCCCGATTTATTTTTAACAATTATATTTTTCACCGCCAAATACCTCCCACAATAATTCCATCTTATGCCTAGGATTAGCTATATACTCTTCTTCTTTTTCTAAAAATTCTTTTAGTATTTCATTTTCTTCAAAATATTTCCTGTTTTTTACACTAGATGTTACTCCAGATATCCACTTTTTGTAATCTAATATACATCCCTCACTAATCGCGCACAATGTAAACATAAATTCAACGCTATCTTTATCATTATTATTGTTCTCATTTAAAACTACTATTATATCTTTTTCTACGCCATTGATTCTAATAACTTGTTGAAAGTTGGTCAAAAAGATTTGAAGTTCTGAAGCATTAATTATTTTTTTATCTAGTGTTTCACAACTTCTATTTCCTAAACAAAGAATTAAATTTTCTCCTTCCCTTTTAAAATACGCACCTCCTCTAATTGCACTCGATATTGCCACAGAAAAATGATCACAGCTAATTTTATTATACTCATTTTCAAGCAAAAAAGTACTAGAATCCTTATATAATATTTCAGATGCCATACCTACTCCTGCTCTATACATTTCTCGTTCTTCATTTTTTGACAAAACACTCCCTCTAATCAACCCTGAAATAAATGCAAAAACAACTAGCATTATTATCACTAGAACTATCATCACAAACATTGAAAGCGTACTCCCTATTTGCGCTTTTTTATTCTTCATCTAATACCAAAGCTCCTATTTTAATGTCTGAATTCTTAGTATTGTATTTTTTTTCTGTATATCCAAGTACCGCAGCTGATTTAGACTGATCCTCATCTTTGTTTTTAACTATATCATAAATCCACATTTTTCCAGAATCCCCTTGCTGATACCTAAGATTCCCATCTACCTCTATTTTAACATAAACTCTATTAACATATTCATCCTTATACCCACAGAATTCTAATATTTTATTCTCATATCCTAACGGTACTTCTTTTAAATTAAAGTCTTGCACCAGGCAGTCGTAAACATTTCTATTTAATAAATAAGACTCTGCCTGTCTTATATCTAATTCGTTATTGTAATAAGCCGCATTTAACCCTAATATTACAAGTCCAATAATTGATATTATTATTACTCTAAATATCATGAAAATCATTTCACTTTGTGCCCCACCCCTTTTGTTTCTCATTTTATAACGATACGAAATTGTTTTTCTTCCTCCATAACTAAAACATGATTATTGGAAATAAAGGAGGTTCCCTTTAATGAAATCAATCCATCCAAGTCAATGAAGATTTTACCATCTTTTATCTTCACAGAACTAACCGTCATCCCAAAATTTTTTTTATATATAATTATGTTAGTATTAGGCAAAGATGCTTCTATTAGGAGTGCTGTTTGTTTTTCTGCTAAATCTTGCTTCACACCTCTATCATCTAATTTTCTAACTATACCAAACATAAAAATAACTGCAACAAACCCTATTATTATCAAGCTAACTATCATTTGCCCTATTGGGTTTTGGCTTCCTTTTTTTATTTTCATTCTATATAAGCTTATCAAAAATTAATTTTAGAGAGAATAACACAGCTACAATAATTGCAGTCCATAAAATCCACCTAATAATATCATCCATTTCACCGCGTTTGTTTTTCATATTAAAATCCTCTTCAAAAAGAAAACATCTTATAATTAATAAAAGTTATGTCATATCTAATCTCATGTGATTGTCACTTTTTCTAAACCCAAGCTTTTCATAAAAACTAACTACTTCATCTGAACAGTCTAATATTATCTTATAGCACCCTCTTCTTTTAGCGTAATTGATACATTCTTTCACAATTTCACTACCAATATTTTTACTTTTAAAATTTTCACTCACAGAAACATCCTCTATATGCCCAACCTTTGCTCCCTGCCTAATAAATTTTTGTTCGATAAGAATTGTGGCTGTCCCGATTATATCTTCTCCACTAATTGCAACAAAAATATGGGCATCTTGACTATTTATCTTTTTTAGAATCTCAATTTGTCTATTAATATCTAATTCTCCAACCTCTCTTAGTCTAGATAGCGTCTCCACAAATCCTCTTTTATGCAATAAACTTACTGTCAACTCTTTAACTATATATTCCATTAACCAATTGCTCTTCTATAATCTATCATTTGAGCAGAAGAAACTCCGTCAATTCCTGATAAATGATTTCCTACTTCCTCTACATCTTTTTCTTCAGGAAATGCAAAAAATATTATAAGTGCTTTTAGTCCAAAAGCTATAGGTTCTTCTTCATATTCTGAGACTTTTCCACCATTTTCTGTTATTACTTTTTCACTTTCCTTTTTCAAGTACTCCAAATCGACATCCAATCCCGACGGCATTATTTTATATTTAACTGCACTTACTCCCATTTTAAGGTCCTATGTGTCCGCACTCTGGACATTTATATTCTATTGATAAATTCCTGCACTTGCCACATCTAAAAATATTAGCTCCACACTGTGGGCATGGAAATCTAACACCTTCATTACTTGGTTTATTACAGCTAATACATTCTTTCATACAAACAATATTCTAAAAACAATATATAAATCTTTCGCGCACCCATACAACAATCATATATCTATAACACACTCAAACGACCAATCTTTGTCATGTTCCAAACTTAAGTTATTATAAGTTATTGCCTTAATCCCATTTGAAATCTCATAATTAAGGATATTATCTCCTACAAAAACGCACGATAAGCTAAAATTTTCTTCATTAATCTCTAATTTTTCAATTTTAGAAAGTATAAAATTTTCTGAGTCCAACAAAAATATTATCTCTTCTAAAAAACTATGCAATAGTTTCTCAATATTATTTTCTTCAATTTTTATTGGTATTCTAATATTTCCTTTAATTACTTTGTTCTCTTTAATGATAAATAAAATTGCTTCTGTTGCGTCCAAAAATAATCCTTTTAAGTTTTTATTTCTTACAACAAATTTTATGTCTGCGGTATGCTCTAAAAATTTATATGTCATAACAATTCAAGTTGCTTAATGCTTTTAGATTTTTCGAAAACACAAATTTATTTTTATTTAAGAATATTTCCTGTTTCAATATACCACAAATAAAAATCCAATTCTCCTAATTTCATTTTGTACTTTTCTGCTATTTCTTTTAATATCTTTTCTATTTCTATATACCTTTTTTTTGTAATTGTTTTGGGTCTTTCTATTATCTTTTCTTTAACGAGTAAATCTACTATGTGAAAATCAATTATCGCAAAATCCAAAAGTCCTATGTTTCTAAGAAAATGACTTGCCTCTTTCATCCCTATCCCTTTAAAGTTTTCAACAACCCATTCTCTTAATTTTAGATTATCTAGTTCTCTATTTGTTACCTTATTCCACAATTCCTCTTTTTTGTCTCTAGCCAAAACTATCCTTTGTGCTCTTTGTTCCCAAAATCTGTGTCCTTCTTTTTTTAGAATAATTTTAAGTTTCTCCTCATCCGCGTTTTCTAATTCATCTGGATATTTTTGCTGGATATATATAGATTTTTTTGCTTGAAAGTTTGCTGTCATAATACAAAATAACAATTCTAAGAAAACTAATCTTTTTGTTTTTATGTTATTACTTAATTCCTCTAGTTTATTGTCTATCTTATACTTTACATCACTTTTTACAACTTCGTCCAATTTGAAAAATAAATTTTTCATTAATAGTTTTCACACTGAATTTCATAATGTGCTTGTGGATGCTGACATGCAGGACATTCATCTGGTGCCGTTGTCCCAATGTGAATATATCCACAATTCCTACACTTCCAAGAATATTCTTTTTCTCTTACAAACACTTTTCCTTCTTTTATATTTTCCAATAGTTTTAGGTATCTTTTTTCGTGCTCTTTTTCAACTTTTGCTACCTCTTCAAATGATTTTGCTATTTCTTCAAATCCTTCTTCCCTAGCTATTTTTGCAAATTCTGGATACAAAGATTGCCACTCCTCATTTTCTCCATCTGCAGCAGACTGTAAATTTTCAATTGTATGCCCTATCCTTCCAGAAGGAAATGTTGCTGTAATCTCTAATGGTTCTCCTCCACAGTTATTTAGGTATTTAAAAAATACTTTTGCATGTTCTTTCTCGTTATCAGCTGTTTCTGTAAATATTGAAGAGATTTGTTCATACCCTTCTTTTTTAGCTTGAGACGCAAAATAATTATAACGAGTCCTTGCCTGACTTTCTCCTGCAAATGCCTTCAATAATGACTTTTCTGTCTGACTTCCTTTAAGTTCCATTACATACAAAAAAAACAAATCTTTTTATATTTTTCTATACTTTATACAAAATGAAAAACATCTCAAACGATATCATTGGAAATATCCTTATCTTAAGGTTTCACAAAAAGACTCTTCTTTTTTTTAAAAAAATTTACGCCAAAAAATTTATTGATGGTAAAATCACAACAGTACTGGAGAAGCTAGATAATATTGAAGGTAAATATCGAATCCCAAAATTAAAACACCTAGTAGGAGAAAAGACTTTTGAAACAATTTACAAAGAAAATGGATGCATATTTAAATTAGACATTTCAAAAACTTATTTTTCATCAAGACTAAGCAATGAGAGAAATGTAATAAGTGAGGAAGTGGTAAAAATATGCAATAAAAGTAAGAATAATCGAATATTAGTTATGTTTGCTGGAATTGCGCCTTACCCTATTGTAATAGCAAAAAAACTCACATTAAAAAAATATAAGTTTGAAATGTACTCCAATGAATTAAATAAAGATGCAAATTTTTACGCAAACATAAACGTTAAGTTAAACAAGGTGGGAAAAAATTTTAACTTTGTAAATGGGGACGCAAGTCGGTTAGATCCTAAAAAAATTGGAAAATTTGATATCATTATAATGCCTCGTCCTAACCTAAAAAATACTTTTCTTAAAACTGCAATATCTCTTTCAAAAAGAGGAACTACTATTTTCTATCACGGTTTTGGAACAAAAGAGAATGTATTAAATGAGATAAAAAAAGATACAATGGGTAAAATACAAAAGATTTCTATTAGAAAAGCTGGCGACATTGCACCACATAAATATCGTTGGCAAGCAATGTTTAAAGTAAAATAGCTAAATCATTCTGGCTCTATGTATCTCACTAACTATTATATTGTTTCTATCTTCCTCTCCTTCGTTATACACTCCACTAATAACAACCCCATCCTCTTCTTCTAAGTTCATAACATGATAGAACTCTTCAAATGTTCTAGGAAATATTACACATTCACATGAATCTTTTTTGTTTACTATCTTTAGAAACGCCATTGTATCTCCGTTTTTTGTTTTTATTTTTTTAAATTCTTCTACAAGGCCAAACACAGAGACACTTTCTTTATCTGTAAACTTAAAATTGTTTAAGGCCTTAGACCTTGATTCTACATACAAATCAATTAAGTTATAAGAGACACAAACACCCACCAATTCTTTTTCAGATTCTATTATCTCTTTAATTGTCATCTTCTTAGGCAAATCTTCTTCTTTCTTTGTTGGTTCACCAAACAGTGTCGTCTGTTTATTATGTTTTTTATTCTTGCTTTCCACTTCAGACAAAAGCTCCCCTCTGTTTATACCAAAATTATCAAAGCACCCTACAGATATTAAATTTTTTAAAACCCTTTTATTGACTTTTGATGCATCTATTTTTGCAACAAACTCTTTGTACGAATTATATGGTCTATTGGATAATATTGATTCTATCGCACTATTCCCAACATTTTTTATGCCTCCAAGACCAAATCTAATTATTTTTTTTCTACCCATCTGTTCAATATTAAAACCCACTAAAGATGTGTTAATATCTGGACCTAAGACATTTATGTCCATATTTCTTGTTTCCTTCAAATATTTCCTCATTTTTTTTGTATCGCTCACACTTGAAGAAAGCACCGCTGCCATAAATTCTACCGGATAGTGTTTTTTAAGATACATTGTTCTATATGCCACTAGTGCATATGCTGCTGCATGACTTTTATTAAATGAGTAGTCAGCAAATTTTACAATATCATCCCATAATTTCTCAACATCACCCTTCTTCATTTTCGCAATAGATAAACATCCTTTTTTGAATTTTTCCTCCATACTTTTCATCAAATCCAATTTTTTCTTACCTATTGCTTTACGCAATATATCCGCTTCAGACATACTAAATCCTGCTAACTTTTGAGCTAATTTCATAACCTGCTCTTGGTACACCATAATTCCATATGTTGAAGACAAAATTTCTTCTGTTAACTTATGTGGATATATTACTCTTTCTTTTCCCTTTTTCCTATTAGCATAGACTTCTAAATACTGCATAGGTCCTGGCCTGTAAAGCGCAACTATTGCAATTATATCATCAAAATTTGTAGGTCCAACCATCTTCAATGATTTCTGCATTCCCTGACTTTCAAGCTGAAATATTCCAACACTATTTCCTTCTCTAAACATTTCGTACACACCATCATCATCTAATGGTATATTTTCAAACCAATTATCATCTTTCTCTATAAAATCTAAAACTTTTTTTGTTATATTTAATGTTTCAAGTCCTAGGAAGTCAAACTTTAGTAAACCAATGTCTTCTATTTCTCGTCCTTCTAACTGACTAACAATATATCCATCTCTTTCCATAACTGGCATATAATTTACAATTGGCTCCTTCCCCCAGACAACACCACAAGCATGGACTCCTTTGTGTCTGACACATCCTTCTAACCTCATTGCTATCTGAAATATTTCTGGATATTCTTCTTTAAACCTATTTAATTCGGTATTTGACAATCTTCCAGAAGAACTCTTTTTTTCTAAACTTTCTTTAATTGTTTTTCCTTCAACATACTCTGTTATTTTATTTGCTATATTAAATGGTATTTTAAAAACTCTCATTACATCCTTCAATACTGATTTGGCACTCATTGTTCCATATGTACCAATTAAAGCAACCTTATCTTCTCCATATTTTTCTTTTACATAATTTATAACTATATTTCTGTCTCCAAAATCAATATCAAAATCAGGCAAACTAATTCTTTCTGGATTAAGAAATCTTTCAAATAATAAATCCAAATGTAATGGTTCTAGTTGAGTTATCCCCAATAAATATGCAACAATGCTTCCAGCTCCACTTCCTCTTCCTGGCCCTACTTGGCATTTTTTCTTAGCAGAAATTATAAAATCTTGCACTATCAAAAAATATGTAGAATATCCCATTTTTTTTATTACAGATAGCTCATACTCCATCCTTTCCCTTGCTTTTTCATAGTTACTTTTTCCACTATATATTTTTTCTAGGCTTTCTGTACATAGTTTTGTCAGATATTCATCATGACTGTAACCTTCTGGTGGCTCGTATTCTGGAAATATTGTTTCTCCTAATTCCAATTCCACATTACACATATCTGCTATTTTTTTCGTATTATCGAGTGCGTCTGGTCTATCCGAAAATCTTTCAAACATTTCCTCTTTATTCATTAGGTAATACCCATCTCCATTAAATTGAAAGTGTTTTGGGTCATCTAAAAAACCATTAGTTTGTATACACAACATAACTTCATGTGCTCTTGCATCCTCTTTTAATAAATAATGTGCATCGCACGCAGCAACTAAGTTTAGCCCATATTCTTCCGCCCATTTGTAGTATACATCTCTTACTTTTTTTTCATCTAAAATATTATGGTTTTGTACCTCTAAATAAAAATTATCTTTTCCAAATATTTCTAAATATTCATCTAAATTACTTTTAGCTTTTTCAAGGTTGTCGTTCACAATCTCTGTTGCGATATCATTTGCCAAACATGCACTTGTACATATAAGACCTTCGCTATATTTCTTTAATATATTTTTATCTATTCTTGGCTTGTAATAAAATCCCTCGCAAGATGCAATAGAGCTTAGCTTCATCAAGTTTTTGAAACCTATGTTATTCTTGGCTAACAAAACTAAATGTCCTCTATGTTCATTTTTATCCTTTACGCTTATATCTCTTACAACATATGCTTCCATTCCAAAAATCAATTTCACCCCTACTTTTTTTGCCTCTTGGTATTTATTTACAAACGACTCCATATTTCCATGTTCTGTAATAGCAACACTGTCCATCCCTAATTCTTTTACACGCTTAAATAAATCCTTAACCCTTATTGAACCATCTAAAAAACTAAACTCTGTATGTAAGTGTAGATGCACAAAGTCAACATCCTTAGCATCTTTTTTAGATTTTGTATTCTTGTCTTTTACATGTTCTTTTATATTCTCTTTGTTTTCAATATATTTTCTATCTATTTCTTCACTTTCTTCATTCAATTTTATCTGTTTATCAGAACCGAATATATCATGAATATATTTTTGTGCTATATTTACACACTCAACAGTGTACTCACTAACATCATATTTCTTTGTTAACTCTATAGCCGTATCTAAATATTTTTTAATAGATGCGTATGATACCGTCATCAAAAGATTCCCTTCACACCTTCGGCAAGTTCCTATCAAAGGCACCCTACGATGTTTTAAACCACAAGAAGAGCATCTAAACTGCTGTTTAAAAAATCTTGATAAATTTCCTATAATATCTTTTAAAAAATGTTTTTCTATTATCATCTTAGCTACATTATCTTTGTCAACAGCCCTTATCTTTTCAGCCAACTCCATTTGTTTTTCTACTTTTTCCTTCATATTGTTTAGTAATTTATACATGCCATTTACTTCACCCTGATTTATATCAAATGTATCATGTGTAAATCCTATATTAGAAAAACAAGATATCTTTTTTTTCATTCTCTCTTTTACATTTTTATTTTTTACATTACTAGAATGTTCTTTATTTAGAGATTTTTCATACAATTCTAAATCATATTTATCGGCTAAATCATATTCTAATATTTGATCATCTACTTCACCTGGATTAATCTTACTGTTTAAAATAAGTGGCGCATCTTGAGTTCCACCTCTATGCTTTGGTAAAAACTCTTTATTAAAATTTAACAAAACATCCATTAGCATCATCACACTCATTTCATCACCATCGCAATCTCTTCTAATGGCTGCATGCATGTACGGACTAGCCATTATCCCTTGCATTTGAGAAAAACCTATTATTCTTCCAACAACTCCTGCACAATTGTGGGGTGCCATACAGACAACTAATTGTCCTACTAAATCTTTTTTGCTTTTTACATTATAATATCTATCTAAAGAATAAATTTTTTCCAATTCTTCATCTATAAAATTACATATATTAGAGAAAACATCAATAGATGACATACTTCCAGAATCGTTAAAACTTGATAGTACTATATCGTGCGGTTTTAATTCAATAATTTGTTCTTCTGAGATTATTTCATTTCCATTTATGTCAATATTATATCCTATTTCTTTTAGTTTTTCTATAGATGCATTTATTTCTTTAGGTTTAAAATGAGTCAAAGGTACTTCTGTACCATCATACCTAATCGTCCCATCTTTATTAACACCAAGATTATAGAGGCTTCTTAATATTCCTTTTCTAATATCTTCCTCTTTATCACATTTTTTCATTCCCCTAACAGAACTCAATATTTTTTTATCATATTTATTTTCTTCTATAAACTTCACAGCACTTATGTAGACTTTTGATGTTTGATTGACTGTTGACTGTTGACTGTTGACTGTTGACTGTAGACTGTTGACTGTTGACTGTTGACTGTAGACTGTTGACTGTAGACTGTTAACAGTAGATGTTACCGAATTAAATGTTGTTTTTCTCAGCCTTGCTTTTTCTGGGCGCCCCATCCTAGCCCCTATAAATTCTCCACTTTTATCTTTTATTTCATACTCAGCAAATTCGTTAATTAGTGCTAGAATATCTTTTCGTCTCTCTGACTTTGAAATTATATCTTCTAATTTATTTTCATTACTTCCAATGTTTATAAATAGAGATTTAGCAACATCTTTTTCTATAACAACATTATCTAAAACAACTTCATGTGGGACTCCTAGTAATTCCAAACTTCTTTTGCCAACATTATACTTCTCTTTAGAAATATTCCCATACGGTAATATAAATTTTTCCTCTATCCAATTTCCCTCTTTTATCCATATCAATAGTTTTACAAAATCTTCTACATCTATTTGGTTCCAAAAATAAATGAATTCTGGATGCAATGGTATAGAATATTTTTTACTTATTCTTATAGCTAAATCTAAACTTATATCATTTTTATCGTACTCTATATAGTCATTAAGTATTTCCATTTTATTTTTCAGGTCCAAATCCCACCATTCTTCTACATATGCAGACTTTAACAAAATAGAATTTCTATCAACCACATCCCCTAAAGACACTAACATATCTCCTAAATAAATTATTTCTTCTGTTTCTTTGTAAAGTTTTTTCCCTTCTTCAAATGTTTTTATTTTTCTTACACTACCGTTTTTTAGTTTCACTATTGGTCCATCTATACTATCACAAGAAGTGATAATTGCTCCCTTTATTGGTTTTTCAATTTTTAGTTGAGTCCCTAAAGATAAAAAACTATTACTAATACCCATCGTTGCTGGACTAATTGACACTGCACTAAATCCACTATTTCTACTTTTACCATATCTGAATCTAAAAGAACCACCTCTTGATGGATATCCAAAAATGGGTCTCCCTGCTACTAAATCTTTTATATAAACAGCATCCCCTGTATGTCCTTCAATAGACTTTGAGTGAATAAGAGAGTATTCTCCAAGATAATCAAATCCAGAAGATATTATACCATGTTTTTTTACTTCTTTTAGTCTTGCTAGTGCCTTTTGTGCCTTTTGTGCTAATCCTTCACATAAAACTAAACACATGCCTCCACGAATTTTATTCTCTGGCACTCTTTTTAAATTTCTATACTCACTAACTTCTATATTTTCTGTAGGCTCCCCGTCAATTTGAATTGGTATGTTTTTTACTAAAAATTTTAATTCTTCTTCTGTTGGTAAATACTGCAAATTTGAGACTTTCTCATTATAATCTATACATTCTATATAGTATCTATTAATTTCTTCTTCTGTTGGAATATATTTAGAATACTCGAAATGTTCCCTCAAATAATCTACAAGCATTAGAAAAACACATGTAGTCGTCGTTCCCGCACTTCTTATTGGTCCTGAAAATTTTACATTGAAAAATTCCTTATTATCTTCTTTTACTAGAGTTAGTCCTGTATATCCCTCTATAGGACTAGCAACAACACCTAATGTTAAATAGGCAAATCCTATCCTTAGCCCAGCATCTATAGAATCAATTTTTTTATCGAAATTATAAAACTTGTTCTCGGCTATTTCTCTTGCTATTATAAAGGCTATCGTTGGATTTTGTTTCCCATATTTTTCTTCAAGTTCTTCTATTCTTTGACTAATTTCTTCTACAGGAAGGAAAGAATATATTGTTTTTATTAAATTTACACTTCTTTCAGCCACCGACTTGGCTATTGGAATATCCACATCCAAAGAAAAGTCTATCCCTCTTTTTTTTGCTAAAAGTGCAACATCGTATGATTTTTTTATTTTATTATTCAATTCCTCAAAATATTCATCCTCATCCCAATATTTTACTCCCCTATCTTCTACCATTTTTAGAGAACTCAAAAATAATTTATATAGATTTTTATACAGCAAACATACTATTAGAGCAAGACACTACTTTAAAGTCAAATTATATAAAAACATAATCATTTTTTCATATCCAATATTATGTATTTTTACACTTACTTGAAAAGCTTCTCAAATTCTGCTTTTTGTGGTATATCATAAAAAAGTACTTCATTATTGACTATAACAACAGGATATTTATCTATTTCGTATTCAGATAAAATTGTATCTAGTGAAACCAATTCTTGATTTACAGCTATTGGTACTAAGATTATTTCATCCCCATATTCTTTTTTAATTTCACCTAGAAATTTAGACCATGTATTTTGATAAGCTTGTTGAGTTAATTCTTTTGTCTCGTATTCATATAAATAAACAACGAGATTATAATTTGAACATTTATTAATCATAGAACCAGATATATCCCAAAGCATTGTTCTTAAAACATCATACTTTCTATGCACTATTTTTATATCATCAAAAATTTCAGAAAATTCTTCATATTTTTCTAGTAACTCAGCCTCTTTATAAATTCTATTTGCCAACTTTATTGATTCTTCTTTAATAAAATCACATGTACTGTTTTCATCTATAAAGTTAGAGGCTAGATACATATCAAACATAGTTACCTGAGAATTAAGATACGCTTCATTCATTTCGTTAACGTTTTTACTTTCAATATTCATTCCAATTAATATTCCAAATACAAACACCATTATTGTAAATATGAACGCTTCTAAAAATGTCCTTCTATTTTTTGATTCCATATCTACCAAGTACTATATCCTCTAAGGTATTTTATAAGAGATACTATTAATATAGCCGGATATAAAAATACATAAAGTAATGAATATATAAGTATTTCGTGAACCTTATATTTTACATCCTTTTCTCTATTGTATACAATTGATAACATTAAAAAAGCAGTACTTATAGATAGCAAAAATATTCCTAAAAAAAATAACATAGTTGGGTTTATCATTAAATCTTTCATAGTAATAATTGCGATTTGAGACTCTATTGCTAATTTAGTAGACAATAATCTTACAAAGATATAATTAAATGCCCTATATGCAAAAACAAATAATCCCGAAACTCCTATTACCCAAGACATTATAAAATACGGAATTATGAATTTACCCAAAATTCCAGTACGCATCATTTTGGGAGAATATTGTTTCGTTGTTTGAAATCCACCAACATTCCAACGTACTCTTTGCTTGAACCAAACCTTTAATTTACTTGGAACTTCTGTATATACTATCGCATTAAATGCCATCCTTACTTTATATCCTGCATTAACTATGTGCCATGTTAATTCTATATCCTCAGTTAAGTTAACTTCATCGAACCCTCCTACTTCATCAAAAACATCTTTTTTATAAATTGATAAAGGTCCATTTGCAACATATATTGAATCTATAAATTCCATTATTTTTCTAGTAAACGCAATTGTCTTATACTCAACTGATTGCATTTTCTCTAACATATTATTACAATTTTCTACAAATACTCTAGAAGTAACACACGCCACGTCCCTTTCTTCCAGATATCCTATCATATACGATATAGAATCTTTTTTACACGCAGAATCTGCGTCTGAAAAACCTATTAATTCTGTATTTACAAATTTTGCCCCATAATTTTTAGAGCCTGCCGCTCTACCTGTATTTTTAGGAGTTCTGAGAGCCAACACTTTACCTTTATATTTTTTTTCGCATTCTTTTATTTTCTGAAAAGAATTATCTTTAGAACAATCATCCACAACTATAATTTTTTTTAATCCTGGGTAATCTGATTTTAGCAATTTTTCTATTGTTCTTACAATCGTCTTTTCTTCATTATAACAAGGGATAACTATTGACAATGGTTTAGCCCTAGCGTATTTCGGATCATTAAAGATTTTATCTGAATTTTTTAGATAGATGATAACGAATAGTATAACAAAGTAAAATGCAAAAAACGTGTAAAAGTAATATAAAAAGGTTAAACCATCCATGACCTATAATATTTATTTTTATTTAAAAGTTTATGTTTACACAATACTATCTTTTTGATTGTCATCATTAAAATCCAATACTTTTACTTCTTTTGTTTTAAGATTCACAAGTGGAACTTTGCATAAATCTGGGTTAAGTCCTCTTTTTTCCAAAAATTTCGTATTTTTCATCCAGCAAGAGCCATTTACTAATAACACATTGTTTTTAATGTCTATATTACTTCTATGAAAATGTGAAGTGAATATTATATCTGGTATTTCATTTAAAATAAAAGAATTATTTTTATCTATCATAAAATCAACATCCCCATATGGCATAGATATTTGACTCGTGTTTAAAAATTCCTTGATTAAAACATTAGGATTTTCATATTTATATTTATTTTTAATTTCATTTTTCTCATTGATTAAATTATACATATTATTTCCATGATAAGAAAAGACTTTTATTCCTTTTTCTAATATTACAGTAGATGGATTTCCTATGAAAAAAATATTTTCTCTATCTTTTAATTCTTCAAAATAATTCTGATTTATTTTTGGTTGTGGTTCTCCTTTCCATACAGAATCTCTATTTCCTGGAATTACGAAAATTTGCAAATCATTCCTAAATAGTTTTAGTAAATCTTGAGCTTTTTTATATTGTCCATTTATAGTTTTTATTAACAAATCTTTTTCTTGACCATTATATTGTCCAACTCCATCTATTAAATCTCCTCCAATAAATAAATATTTTACTTTTTTAGAAATATTACTATAATTTTGGCTATTATCTTTATTATTTATCCATTTTATAAAATTCAGAAAATTCTTTTCTAAAAAATTAATAGAGCCACAATGAATATCTGCAATAAATGCAACCCAACAATCGTCATCCGTTTTTTTATTACTATTTGTTTTTATTTTTGGGAATATTAAGTCATTTGCTAATAACAATCCATTTAAAATATTTCCTCTAATTAAAACAATATCATCTAAAAATATTTTTTTTACCTTATCATATAAAATATTATTATTCTTA
>CAZZNU010000002.1:0-36096 GCA_964655925.1 Candidatus Woesearchaeota archaeon
TTAATAATACATCTATAATACATAATATGAACGAAAATTTTGAAGAATTTGTATTGAATTTTTTTAGAAAATTGAAGTGTGACATAGCAGATGATGGTGTTGGATTTATCATAAAAAACATTCCAAAAAGTTTTATAGATATACTAGATATACCTGAACCATTAAAAATATCTTTTAAAAAAATAGAAGATTATAATTACTTACATCCTAATTCTTACATATTTAGGATCATTGAGAAATATCTTGACAATGCAGGTAAAACTACATTATTAAAAATAGATTTTGACATAAGCCCGGGAGATGAGATAAAAAAATTATTAAATTTTAAAAATTGTTCTATTGGCACTATTGAAAAAAAACATAAAAACAACTTCTTCACTAGATTTAGTTTTTTAAGCGTATTTAATTATTTAACTGAAAGAGAGCAACTTCTAAATGAAATATATGTATACGAGAATAGAGTAATAGAAGGGGATTTGACTGGATATAAAGTTATAGAAGCTAATAATATAGAAACTGAAATAAAAAATATGCAAGAATATTACAATATAGCAAAAGAAAAGTTAAAATTATTAATAGAAGATAAGAAAAAAGATATTGAAAATATTCTTGTGGATAATTTAAATGAAGAGACCAAGAGAATTAATGAATATTATGATGTGCGATTATCTGAATTAGGAGGAGACCTGTCAAAACAATTAAAGAAAATTAAAGAACTAGAATTAGAACTAAGGCTTTCGGATGATAGTAAAAAAAATGAATTAAAAGAAAGAATAGAAAGACTCCAAAAAGGATTGCTAAAAATTGCAGATGACGATGCCAAAAATAGAGTATTAAGAGAAAAGGAGTTTAGTGTACAAAACGCTAAACAAAAATTCAGCTTGAATATATCGAACAAATTAATTAACACTACTGCCATATACTACCCTATATATAACTTCAAATTATTATTAAATTTAGAAAGTAATAAAGGTGTATCATCGACGACTAGTAGATTAGTAGATATAACATATAACCCTCTAACAAAAAACTTCAGTGAACTACATTGTGAAAGTTGTAATGTTAATATTCGTGAAATTTTACTATGTTCCTCAGGACATATTGTGTGTAATAATTGTTTGCAAAAATGTGAAGAATGTGGAAAAGTTTATTGTAAAAAATGTTTAACCAAATCTTGTTCGATTTGTGCTAAAAAACTATGTAAAAATTGCTTTAAAATTTGCAATAAATGCAACAAGTATGTGTGTTTTAATTGCTTAAGAAAGGATTGCGTAACAGGAGAAGATTTTTGTTTGGATTGTCTAAGAGCCTGTAGTAAATGCCATGGACTAACACAAGAAAAATTTTTTGGCATATCCGATAATGGAAGCAAAATTTGTCAAAAGTGCTTAGCTAGTGAAAATAGAAATAAAATTATTGAGCAAATATTTGATTCTTAGCTATTATTTAATATTGAATACCCGAAGTTGTCTATTTTCTCTATTATATCTCTATCTCCTTCTGTTTGAATTTTACCATCCGAGACGACAAACACTCTACTTGGTGTAATTTCTTCAAATATTCTTTTATAATGAGATATAATCAAGATTATTTTATTTTTTTTATCTAACAGATTAATTGCCCTTGAAATTACTTTTAGGGCATCAATATCTAAACCTGAGTCAATTTCGTCTAAAATTATAATTTTGGGATTTAGAACTAATAATTGTAACATTTCAGATTTCTTTTTTTCTCCTCCTGAGAATCCTTGGTTTAGATATCTATAAATAAATTCTTCATCAATATCCAATAATTTACATTTTTCTTTTAGTAGTTTATCAAATTCTAATATAGATATTTTTTTATTCATAGAATTATAAGCTGTTCTCAAGAACTCATAAAATGTAACACCAGGTATTTCTGTTGGAACCTGAAAAGACATAAATATTCCTTTCTTAGCCCTTACTTCTATAGGCATCCTGGTAATATCTTCTTTGTTTAATAATATTTTACCCGATACTATTTCATATTTTGGATTGCCCATTAATACATTTGCGAAGGTTGATTTACCAGAACCGTTTTTCCCCATTAGTGCATATATATTACCATATTCTAGTTCCAAATTAAAATCATCTAATATATCTTTACCTTCCATTCCAACTGTAAGATTTTCTATTTCTAATTTCATTTTACCCTCTTTAATGCTTCTAATGGCAATAGTTCGCAATTTATTCTAGTTTCAATTATTTTCATTCCTAATAATTCATCAATATCTTTTTTAGTCATTTTTTTTATTTCGTCTAATGTTTTTCCTCTAATATTTTCTAACAATATTGATGCTGAAATTGTGCTTACAAAACAAGTTTTTCCATAATATTTAGCATCAAGAACAATATTATTTTTTATCTGCAAATCTATAGTTATCTCATCGGCACAACTAATATTCTTAAGTTTTACTTGATGTGTTTTTTTATCTAGTTTACCAAAATTTGGTTTCTCTGCGTACAATTCTAGCATCTGTTTTTCGTATATTGGTTTCATAAGACTGAATTTTCTATTTCTAATTGTATTAATTTATTTAGTTCTGCTGCATATTCTAAAGGTAGCTCTTTTACTATTGGTTCTATAAAACCTGCTACAATCATTTTCATTGCTTCTGACTCGTTTAACCCTCTAGACATTAAATAAAACAACTCTTCCTCTCCTACTTTCCCTACAACTGCTTCGTGAGAAACCTTTACATTATTTTCAGATACTTCCATTGAGGGATATGTGAATGCCTTGCTATTATCATCCATCATTAATCCATCGCATTTAACACTTGTTATTGCATTTTTAGCTCCTTTGTCTATTTTTACTACCCCTCTATACGAACTTACTCCTCCAGAAATACTAATACCTTTACTGACGACATAAGAAGAGGTATTTTCCCCTATATGTACCACCTTACAACCTGTGTCTTGATATTGTCCGTTCCCTGCATATGCTATTCCAAGATATTCTGTTTTAGAATTGTCTCCTAACAGTATACTGCAAGGATAAAGCATTGATACTTTACTTCCTAAATTACCATTTATCCATTCTAGAGTACCTCCCTCTTCGACTATTCCCCTCTTTGTGTTTAAGTTGTAAGTGTTTTTACTCCAATTTTCTATACTTGAATATTTCACCTTAGCGTTTTTCATTACGAATATTTCTACACATCCTACATGCAATGAATTTTCATCGTATTGAGGTGCTGAACATCCCTCTATATAGTGAAGAGAAGAACCTTCATCTGCTATGATTAATGTATGTTCAAATTGACCCGCTTTTTTAGAGTTCATTCTGAAATATGCTTGTAGTGGTAAATCTACTTCAACATTTTTAGGGATATATATAAAAGTCCCTCCACTCCACACCGCTGCATGTAACGCTGAAAATTTATGTAGTGATGGTGATACACATCTAGTCATAAAATATTCTTGCACCATTTCTGGATGTGTTTTAACAGCTTCATCCATATCCAAAAAAATTACACCTAAGTCTTCTAAATGTTTTTTCAAATTATGATATATTATTTCTGATTCATATTGGGCTCCAACTCCGCCTAGGGATTTCTTCTCTGCTTCAGGAATTCCCAACTTATCATATATCTCTCTTATGCCTGATGGAATATCTTCCCAGTTTTTACTTCTTCTATTAATACCTGTCTTAATGAAATAGTTGATTTCTTCTAAAATTAAGTCTGATAGATTTGGGCCAAAACTTGGCATTTTCTTTTCATCGAATATTTTCAAGGCTTCTAGTCTTTTTTCCAACATCCATTCAGGTTCTTCCTTCTCTTTTGATATTTGTTCTACTATTTGTTTTAAAAAGTTCGACATAAAAAAATGTAAGCATAAATGTTTATAAAGTTATATGAAATATATTTCATATGTTTAATTTCCATGGAAAAAATTATTTACCTAGATAATGCTGCGACGACAAAAGTAGATGAAAGAGTAATGAAAAGTATGATACCTTATTTTTCTGATAAATATGGAAATGCTTCTTCGACATATTTTTTCGGATTAGATTCTAAAAATGTATTAGAAAATTCAAGGAAAATAATAGCGAAATCTGTCGGAGCAAACCCTGAAGAAATTTATTTTACTTCTGGGGGGACCGAAGGAAATAATTTGGCATTAAAAGGGCTTTTCTTTTATAATATGGAAAACAATACTGGCAAAAATCATATTATTACATCTAAAATAGAACACGACTCTATAATAAATACATGTAAGTGGTTAGAAAGACAAGGTGCAAAAGTTACATATCTAGATGTTGATGAATATGGATTTGTAGACTTGAAGCATCTAAAAAGAGAAATCAATGATAAAACAATCGTGGTTTCTATTATTCATGGTAATAATGAAATAGGAACTATACAAAGTTTAGATAAAATCGGGAAAATTTGTAGAGAGAAAAATGTCTTGTTTCATACAGATGCTTGCCAAAGTTACACTAAAGCTTTTATTGATGTGGAGAAACAAAATATTGACTTGATGACTTTAAATTCTCACAAGATTCATGGACCAAAAGGAATTGGTGTTTTATACATAAAAAACAATGTAAAAATTATACCTATTATTCATGGTGGGGAACACGAAATGGGAATCAGAAGCGGTACTGAAAACATCCCAGGTGTTGTGGGATTTAGTGAAGCTGTAAAATTGTCTGACAAAGAACATATTGATAAAATGATTAAGTTGAGAAACAAATTAATTGATGCTATCCTAAATATACCTAATACCAATTTAAATGGACCTAGAGACTCTAGGTTGTGCAATAATGTCAACATAACATTTAACAACATAGATGGGGAGTCTCTTGGGAGATTCTTGGAAATAGAAGGCATATGTACTTCAACTGGCAGTGCTTGCGCATCACATACTAAACAATCAAGTCATGTATTAAAAGCAATAGGAAGAACACAAGAACAAATAGAAAGTTCTATTAGAATCTCTATAAGCAAATACACGAGTGATGAAGAAGTTGATTTCACTTTGAAAAATCTAGAAATAATTACAAAAAAATTAAGAAAAAATGTCGTGGAATAATTATCTATTGAGAATCTGGGATTGTGCTGCCGACAATCTTGCTATTGGAACTCTATATGGAGAGCAACTAATATAGTCTAATCCTACCTTATGAAAGAAATCTATTGATGTCGGGTCTCCTCCATGTTCTCCACATACACCTAGTTTTAGACTAGAATTTGTTTTTTTGCCTTTCTTAGATGCTGTTTCTATTAAGAGTCCAACTCCTTCTATATCTAATGTTTGAAATGGGTCTTTTTTTAATATTCCTTTATCAATATATTCAGGCATAAACTTCGAAACATCATCACGGCTATATCCTAGAGTCATTTGGGTTAAGTCATTAGTTCCAAAACTAAAAAAGTCTGCTTGTTTTGCTATTTCATCAGCAGTTAGTGCTCCTCTTGGAATTTCTATCATCGTTCCAACTGAATATTTCTTGTAATTTGTCATTTTTGCAACCTCATCAATTATATTTTTTTGGTTCTGAAATTCTCTAACATTACCGACAAAAGGAATCATAATCTCTACATTTGTTTTCGCTTTTTTAGCTTCTTCTATAATAGCCTTTATTTGCATTTTTGTTATTTCAGGATATGTTATACCTATCCTACATCCTCTATGTCCTAACATTGGGTTTACTTCTCCTAGTTCTTTAATTTTATTTTTTAATTGTTTAATTGAGATATTTTGTTCTAGAGCTACTTTTTTAATTTCATTTTCATTTTTAGGTAAAAACTCATGTAATGGTGGATCTAGCAACCTGATAGTTATTGGTTTCTTTTTGACAATTTGGAACAATTCCTTGAAATCTTTTTTCTGAAACGGTAGTAATTTAAGTAAAGCTTTTTCTCTTTCTTTGGTATTATCAGATAAAATCATTTCCTGCATTATTTTGATTCGTTCTTTGTCAAAGAACATATGCTCTGTTCTACACAGGCCGACTCCCTCTGCTCCAAAACTCATCGCTATTTTTGCATCTTTAGGATTGTCCGCATTTGCTCTGACTTTTAGTTTTTTAATTTTGTCTACCCACTCCATTATTATTATAAAATCTTTATTTAAATTCGCTTTTATTGTCTCTAATTTTCCCTTAAATACTTCCCCTGTTGAACCATCTAACGTAATAAAATCTCCCTCTCTAAATTCTTTGTTATTAACAATCATTTTCTTTTTATTTTCATATATTTTTATTTCTGAGCAACCTACGATACAACATTTGCCCATGCCTCTAGCAACGACAGCAGCATGAGAAGTCATACCACCACGACTTGTTAGAATACCTTTTGATATATTCATGCCTTCTATATCTTCTGGAGATGTTTCATCTCTAACTAATATCACTGATTCTCCTCTAGAATAATATTTTTTTGCATCGTCTGCATTAAACACTACTCTACCAACAGCTGCGCCTGGAGAAGCAGGCAAGCCGACAGTCAATAACTCACTTTTCTTTTTAGAATTAGAATCTAGTCTTTCGTGCAACAACTGTTCTAGAGACTCTGGATTTATTTTTAGTAATGCTTCTTCTTTTGTAAGTAACTTTTCTTTTACAAAATCTATTGCAATTCTTAATGCTGCTTGGGATGTTCGTTTCCCACTCCTTGTTTGTAAAATATATAGTTTGCCTTCTTGAATGGTAAACTCTATATCTTGCATGTCTTTGTAGTGAGATTCTAATTTATCTTTGATTAAAATTAATTCTTTGTAAATTTTGAGGTTTTTATACTTTAGAGACTCAATTGACTTTGGAGTTCTAATACCAGCCACGATATCTTCACCTTGAGCATTTGTTAGATACTCTCCGTAGAATTTATTCTCTCCGGTAGAAGGGTTTCTGCTAAAACAAACACCTGTACCTGATGTTTCTCCCATATTCCCAAAAACCATCTCTTGCACATTTACAGCTGTTCCTAATAATTTATCTATATGATTTAATTTTCTATAAAAAATTGCTCTAGCGTTATTCCACGAATCAAATACTGTAGTTATAGTCATTAAAAGTTGTTGTTGCACATCTTGAGGGAATTTTTTCCCACTTGTTTTTATTATTACCCTTTTATACTGTTCAATGATTTTTTTAAGCTCCTCAATGCTTAACTCTGTATCATTTTTTATTTGCTTTTTATTCTTGATAGAATTTAATATGCTTTTGAACTTTTCTTGTGGAACATTCATTACTACATCTCCAAATGCCTGGATAAAACGCCTATATGTATCTAAAGCAAATTTTTCATTTTTAGTTTTGGCAGCCAATGCCAAGATAGTTTTATCATTTAAACCTAAATTTAATAACGAATCCATCATTCCTGGCATTGACGCAGGAGAACCAGAACGAACAGAAACTAGTAATGGATTCTTCTCACACCCGAATCTTTTACCTGTTTCTTTTTCTAATAACTTTAGATGTTTTAGTATTTGGCTAGCAACAGCATTGTTTATTTTTCTATTTTCTTTATAGTATAAATTGCATGCTTGAGTTGTTATGGTAAAACCAGAAGGAACAGGTATTTTTATTGATGTCATCTCCGCTAAATTGGCCCCTTTGCCTCCTAACAATTCTTTCATATCTCTATTCCCCTCTTTAAAAGAATAAACAAATTTCTTCACCACTTCATATAATTGTAAATCTAATTTATAAATATTTTTGAGGAAGCGATGTCGACTGTCAACTGTCTACCGTAAACTGTTTACTGTCTGCCGTCAAATTTCCTATAAATGCTCCATCCGGGATTTGAACCCGGGTCTCTGCCTTGAAAGGGCAGTATCCTTGGCCACTAGACTAATGGAGCATGTTTATTATTAATTAAAATCATTTTTAAAGTTTAGTATTAGATAGAATGTTATTATTTCTTCTTTTGTGGTCTAAAATCGTTAGCTCCACATTTTCTGCACCTTGCTTTTCCTGAAAGTATTTTTAAGTTATCTAAACGCATTTTGTGTTTACACACTTTACAAATAAATGCATTCTTGAATAATCTATTTTGTGCTACTGGTAATTTTGTCGCCATAATAAACTATCTAATATCTCCTTTTTAAGTTTTATGTATTGTACTCACATAATTGAGCTATGAAAATTAAATTACTCATTTTGTTTAAGAATTATCTATTACAATAATTATTTTAAATGATTTTTGTTATTTTAGTACATGGCAGTTTTAACTCCTGGAATGAGTCAGTATATGAAAATAAAAAATGCTAATCCTGATTGTATCATTTTTTTTAGAATGGGGGACTTTTACGAGACTTTTTTTGAAGATGCTAAATTAATTTCTAAAGAATTGGAGATAACTTTGACATCTAGAGGAAAAAATGAGTCAAAGGCGCCATTAGCCGGAATCCCACATCATGCCATTGAACCATATTTAGCTAAATTAGTTAAAAGAGGATATAAGGTTGGGATAGTTGAACAGGTAGAGGACCCTAAATTTGCAAAGGGATTAGTAAAAAGAGAACTTGTTAGAATAATTACACCTGGGACTGTTATAGAAAATACCATTTTAGAAAGAGGATTAAATAATTACATTGCTTGTATTTCTGAAGCGGACAGATATGTTGGTATTTCTTATTGCGATGTTTCTACAGGAGAGTTTTCCAGTTGCAAAGTTAAAAGTGATGATTTTTTGGGAGAATTAAATAGAATTTCACCTGCTGAAGTGATAATTCCTAGTTCACTAAAGAAATCAAAAATAGTTGAATTATTAGAAGAAAGAGAATTTTTGATAAACGAGTATGATAATTATTGTTTTTATTTTCAGAATGCTAAAGATATATTGCTAAAACATTTTGAAGTATTAAATTTAGATGGATTTGGTCTTAATGATAATTTAGTTATAGAGGTTTCCGGTGCACTATTAAGTTATATTAAAGAGAAACAAAAAAACTCTCTTAAACACTTTAAAAAAATAAATGTGTACCAAATAAGCGATTACATGTTTTTAGATAATGCTACCATAAAAAATTTAGAGTTATTGAAAAATACTGTTTCTAAAAATGACAATGCTACATTAATTTCTGTTCTAGATAAAACACAAACATCCATGGGGAAAAGGCTACTAAAAAAATGGATAGTTTCGCCTTTAATTCAAAAAGAAAAAATTCAAGAAAGACTAGAAGCAGTAGAGGAATTAAAAGAAAATATGATTTTGAGGTATGATTTTATGGAATTATTAAAGAATGTGTATGATATGGAAAGATTAATTGCTAGAGTAAGCTTCGGGAACGCTAATCCCAAGGATGTTATCTCTCTTGGGAACTCTCTAAAATATGTTCCTGAATTAAAAGAATTAATAGCAAAATGTGATTCAAAAATGTTTGATAAGTTCAAAAATATCCCTGAATTAAAAGAAGCTCAAAATATAATAATTAATGCAATTAAGGATGAGCCATCTACTCTGTTAAAAGAGGGGAACATCATCCGCCCTGGATACAACAAAGAACTTGATGACTTAAGGATTTTAAGTAGAGATGCAAGAACTTATTTAGCGGAAGTCGAAGATAGAGAAAGAGAAAAAAGTGGTATCAAAAACTTAAGGATTAGATACAATAAAATCATTGGATATTTTATAGAAGTGACTAAAGGAAACTTGGATTTGGTTCCAGAATATTTTATTAGAAAGCAATCGCAAGTAAATAGTGAGAGATTTGTAACTGAAGAACTAAAAGAGTTAGAGATAAAAATATTAGGTGCACAAGATAAAATCTATGATTTAGAATATAATTTGTTTATGGAAGTAATAGAGAATTTGAAAGTATATATTTCAGAGATACAAGAAGTCTCTTCATGTGTTGCTATTATTGATTGCATCACCTCACTTTCAATTGTTGCGCAAGAAAAAAATTATTGCAAGCCAATATTGAACTCTGAATCCAAAATAGAATTAATTGAATCAAGACACCCCGTTGTAGAAGCTTTTAGTCAAATTGATTTCATAACCAATGACTGTTACTTAGATAATAATAACAGAACTATGATAATAACTGGCCCAAACATGGCCGGAAAGTCTACATATTTGCGTCAAATCGCATTGATTGCTTTAATGGCTCAGGTTGGCTCTTTTGTTCCGGCAAAATATGCAAATGTCTGTGTAGTTGATAGAGTATTTTCTAGAATTGGAGCATATGATGACTTGGTAAATCATCAATCTACATTTATGGTAGAAATGAATGAAACAGCAAATATACTAAATAATGCTACAGAAAAAAGTTTGGTCATATTAGATGAAATCGGTCGAGGAACTTCTACCTTTGATGGAGTAAGTTTAGCATGGGCTATTGCTGAATTCTTAAATAATGAAATAAAGTGTAAAACTCTTTTTGCTACTCACTATCATCATTTAAACAAATTATCTGAAAAGTTCTCTGGTATAAATAATTTTAATATTGCAGTGGAAGAATATGAAGATAAAATACTATTTTTAAGAAAAATTATAAAAGGTGGAACTGATAAGAGTTATGGTATTCAAGTAGCGAAACTAGCTGGAATACCAGACAGTGTAATTAATTGTGCCAAAAATGTTATGAATCTAATAGAGCTTGAAGACAATATCAGTGATAAAATTGACTTAGAAAAAGAAGCAGATAATTCATTAATAGAAAAAGAAATAAAAGAAAAAATCGAGAGGGAAACTAAAGAAAAACTAACTAGAAAAATAAATGAACTACTGAGGAGAATTGAAAATGACGATTAAAACACTAGATGAATCTACAATCAATAAGATTGCAGCTGGAGAAGTAATAGAAAGACCTGCAAACATCGTAAAAGAACTATTAGAAAATAGTTTTGATGCAGGTGCTGATTACATCAAAATTGAAATTGAAAATGCAGGTCTAGATAAAATAAAAATATCTGATAATGGGCATGGCATGGATAAAGATGATTGCTTGCTTTCAATTAAGCGTCATACAACTTCAAAGATTAATAATGAATTTGACTTATACAATATACAATCTTTAGGTTTCCGCGGAGAGGCATTAGGTTCTATCTCTGAAGTTTCTAATATAAAAATCATTACAAAAAGGGCAGAAGATGAACTAGGAACATTAATGGAAGCAGTGGGAGGTAAAGTTACAAAAGTAGAACCTACAATTAGTAAAAGCGGTACTATTATTGAGATTACTAATCTATTTTTTAATATGCCGGTCAAGAAAGAATTCCTTAAATCTAATGAACTTGAGTTTTCTCAAATTTTAAAAATAGTTTCTAAATATGCATTAATTAAAAAAAATGCTTCTATTATTTTAGTACATAACGGAAAAGAGATAATTAACTCTCCTAAAACTGATAATTTCCTAAATAATGTTATGTTTATTTTAGGAGTAGAAAATGGACGAAATTTAATAGAAGTTAATTATAAGGACGAAGGAATTTCTGTTTTAGGATTTATATCAAGACCTAACCTAACGAGAGCAGACAAGAATGAACAATCTATTTATGTTAATCAAAGATATGTGAAAGATAAAATCATTAGTGATGCCGTCTATGATGCATATAAGACTTTATTATTTGTTAATCGTCATCCTATTTTTGTGTTGGATGTTAGAATAAACTCTTCACTAACAGATGTTAATGTTCATCCTGCAAAAGAAATTATCAAATTTAAAAATGAGAAAGAAGTTTATAAAAGTGTTTTCACAGCTATAAAATCTACACTCTCTAAAGCCAACCTAATCGTTGACACAAGCCTAGATGGCGAAGGAAAAGACAGTCCTGCGAAAATTTACAATATGTATTCAGATAGGCAAACTAATTTGTTCAAAGAAGATATTCAATACAATATTACAAAGGAAAATCCTACTTTTATTAAAGATATGGATTTAACGCAAAACACTTTCGGTAAATTAAAAGTTTTAGGACAAATAAACAAAACTTTTATTATTTGTGAATCTTTGGATGGACTTGTTTTGTTTGATCAACACGCTGCAGAAGAAAGAATAAATTTTGAAAAATTCACAAAAGAACTTAGAGACAATGCAATAAAGAAACAGCAACTTTTAGAAAAAAGAATATTAGAGTTAAATCCTGAACAAAAAAATATAGCCATGTACTTCAAGAATTTCTTATATAAGATTGGTTTTGAATTCGAGGACTTTGACACCAACACTATAAAACTTTCTACTGTTCCCGAAATATTTGGACGTTTAAAATCTACACTCTTCATTGATATACTAAATGAACTTTTAAAGGATAAAGTAGAGATAATGGATGATGAAATAGAGTCTAGAATTGCCCGGTTCTCTTGCCGTGCTAGTGTAAAAGCTGGAGATGAATTAACACACGATGAAATTTTAAATTTAATTACAAGACTTGAAAAATGCGAGAACCCCTTTTCTTGCCCACATGGAAGACCCACTATAATAAAAATATCAGTTTCTGAACTAGAAAGAAAGTTTAAGAGAACTGGATGGTAAATCTGCAATCTATTGTTCTAAATTTAATATCTGCCTTTTATTATTTATTCTCTTAAATGTATCAAATAAAAATACAAATAGTACACTGAGTAGTGTGCATACTAGCCAATCAGTAATTGGCAAGGGTATTGTTTCAAATATTATGTTTATCGGTGTATAAATTATTAATATTGTTGCTAATATGGATACACCTGATGCAATAGCTAAATATGGATTAATGAACGGAGAACGGTTAAGGGCAGTTTTTCTAAAGCTTCTAAAGCAGAATGCACCGGCTATTTCTATTACTATCAAGGCCAAAAGTGCTGTCGTTCTAGCATCTTTTATGTCTTGTCCTAATACTGTAAATGTGACATAGAATGATAGTACTACGAATATCCCAGCAACAACTGCAGAACCTGCAATTAATTTTATTAAATCTTTATTCAATATTGAAGCGTTTTTACGAGGTTTTTCTAGCATTATATCTTTTGAAGATTTGTTTAGTCCTAATGTTATTGCTGGTAAATTATCAGTTACCATGTTCATGAAAAGAATTTGGATTGCCAATAATATGGGTATTGGCCAACCTAAAGTGGGAGCTAATAACACTCCTAAAAACAAAACTATGAA
The DNA here is from genome assembly GCA_964655925.1 of Candidatus Woesearchaeota archaeon. GTDB lineage: Archaea > Nanobdellota > Nanobdellia > Pacearchaeales > GW2011-AR1 > JAGVXH01. The sequence goes on from CAZZNU010000002.1 coordinate 13,062, forward strand.
CTCGGCAACATTACATGAAAGAAGATATGTTACGAATTTTCTTATATTATTAAAAATTGTTCTCCCTTCTCGTATGGCATCCACGATTGTTACAAAATTATCATCTTTTAAAATTAAATCTGCTACTGAACGAGAAACATCAGTACCATTTTTTCCCATCGCTACTCCAATGTGTGCTTCTTTTAATGCTGGAGCATCATTAACTCCATCTCCAGTCATAGTAACTATCTCCCCATTCTCTTTTAGTGCCTTAACTATTCTTAATTTGTGTTCTGGATTTACCCTTGCGAAAATAACTGTACTTTTAACAATCTTTATCAAATCTTTATCTGTTAATTCGTCTAATTGAAAGCCTTCTATAATTTTCCCTTTGTTTAAATTAATTTGCTTAGCTATTGCAATAGCTGTTTCTTTATCATCACCTGTAATCATCTTTATTTTTATTCCAGCTTTTTTACAATCTCTTAAAGCCTCTTTAATACCTTCTCTTGGTGCATCCTCTATCCCTACAAAACCCAAAAATATCAAATCATCTGAACTAATTTCTTGATTTATGTCTAATGTTGAAGATTCTTTGTAAGCAAAGGCAATAGTTCTAAGTGAATTAGAAGTCATTTCGTGTTTCGTATTTAGTATTGATTCTCTATCTCTTTCTAATAGCCTAAAAACCCCATTCTCCCTTTGTATATATTTACACTTTCTTAATATGTAATCCAATGCTCCTTTAGAGTATACTATTTTTCTATTCTCATCTTTAGACAATATATGCATTATTTTTTTTTCTGAAGAAAATGGAATTTCATCTAGCCTTTTTTCAAAATCTTCTTTATAGATATTACCTTTTGCGGACATAATAAGCAACGATGCTTCTGTTGGTGCTCCAAAAATATTGTATTCACTTTCCTTATTACCAATTCTCTCAATTCTAGCGTCATTACATAAAGTTGCATTTTTTAGTAATAGATTTAGTGTCTTATATTTTTTAGGATCTATTTTTGTATCGTCTAATAAAAACTCTCCTTGATTATTATACCCAACCCCACTTACTGTTATTGAATTGTGATCTGTAAATATTCGTTTTACCGTCATTTCACCTTTTGTTATTGTGCCTGTCTTGTCTGCACATATCACAGTGGTTTCGCCTAAAGTTTCAATAATGGACATTCTATTTACTATAGCATTTTTCTTTGCCATTTTATACACTCCCACAGAGAGCGTTGTCACAAAAACTACTGGGAGTGCCTCTGGAAATGACGATACAGACATAGCAATAACTAAAATTAAAATATCAATCATTATTGTTTCGCTAATTGTTCCCATCTGAAAAAGTGTTAGCATACCTATTATAATAGAAATTGACAATCCACCTATTGCCATCCACTTTGTTATTTTGTTTACTTTCCTTTGTAATGGTAAATCTTTTTCGGCCGTAGATATAAGGCTAGCTATTTTTCCTATCTTAGATGACATTCCTGTCTTTGTCACCATTGCTATACATTTTCCCTCTACGATGAAAGAGCCAGAATAAATTAAATTTTCTTCGTCTGATGTGTTTAAATTTGTTGTAGATTTTTTTCTGATTTCGTCTGATTCTCCTGTAAGAGCAGATTCATTTACTAACAAGTTTTTTTCTGAGATCACGACACAGTCTGCAGAAATTTTTTCACCTGTTCTTAATATTAGCATATCTCCAGGAACCACATCTTTGGTTAAAATTTCTTTTTCAACACCGTCTCTAATAACTACTGAAACATGAGTTATCATATCTTTTAGCTTCTCTACAGACTTTTCTGCTTTATATTCCTGTATAAATGCAGTCATTATGACTATTAAAATTGTAAAAAATACTACATAGGCCGTAAGAGATTTCCCAACTATAAATGAAAGAATCATAGAAATTAATAACAAATAAACTACCACATTTTTCCTTACTTGACGGAATAATATTTTAAAAGCTGATACCTTGTTTATTTCAAGAATCTCATTAGGACCATAAAGTTCATACCTATCTTTTGCTTCTTTAGATGTTAATCCTTGTATTTTGTTAGACATATAATCACCTTTTAATAAAGAATAAAAGAATAAAACATTTATAAGTTTTTTTGATTTTTTCGAGGATAAGATTAATTTTTATAAAAACATTTAAAATATAGTTCAAATTGGTTTGTCTATGGATGCATATGCAATAGAATGTTACAAAAAAGCTGGAGAAATATCTACCAGAGTAAAAAATCTTTTAGATAAGTTTGTAAAAGCTGATATGAAATTATTGGATATTGCAGAATTCATTGAACAAAAGATAATTGAATATGGTGCTATTCCTGCTTTTCCTACAAACTTAAGTATGAACGAGGTAGCTGCCCATTACACGCCCATCCCTAATGACAATAAAACTGCTAATGGACTTTTAAAAATTGATTTTGGCGTTTGTGTAGATGGTTATATTGCAGACAATGCGATTAGCTTTGACTTAACAAAAGAAAATAGATACAAAGAAATGATTGAATTAAATAATATGATTTTAGAAAAAATTAACAAATCTATAAACTGTAGTTTTTTAGTAAAAGATATAGGAGAAATTGCAGTTAATTGTTTAAATGATTTCAATGAAAAGAACAATAGCAATTTTAAATTAATCCGTAATTTGTGTGGGCATGGACTAGATAGAGATAAAATACATACTGGACTTATAATTCCAAACTATAAAAACAATTCAAATGAAACACTTAAAGGAGTAGCATTTGCTGTTGAACCGTTTATTACAGACGGGAACGGAGAAATATATGAAGGAGCTCCTGGAAATATTTATATATTGAATTCAGAGATAATTCCAAGAAGTAGAGAAGAGAGAAAAATTATTGATTTTGTGAAAAAGGAATATAAAACAAGACCCTTTTGTGAAAGATGGTTGGTTAATTCTGGATTTAAAATGACAAAGTACTTTTTGAAAAATCTTGAAAATAGTAAAATAATTTACCAATATCCACTGTTAATTGAAAAAAGCAAAGGAATCGTTAGCCAGGTGGAAAATTCTTTTGTTTGTACAGATGAGGATGTATTTATACTAATATAATTTCGTTATGTTTAAATATATATAATACTATTTTTTTGTATGAAAAGGATGGTGTATAGTCTTGATAGTTTATTGAGATTTAGAAGAAGGAAGATAATTATTTCTATTATTTTAGTGATTATTTTGGGGTTCATTTTGGGATATTTCTTAACACACTATAATAGATGTAACGACTTTGATTGTTTTAAAGAAAATTTAGCAGAATGCAAGAAGACGAAATTTGCCGGAGGAGACAACATAATATATGGATATATTATAGAAGGAACAACAAATGGGAAATGTGTAGTAAGTGTTGAATTGTTAGAAGGAAAATTAACAAATCATGATACATCTATTTTGAAGGGGAAGTCTATGGTATGTTATTTGGATTATGGTGTTGTCTCGTTACCCGAATCAGACCTATCTAAATGCCATGGGGAACTCAAAGAAGCGCTACAAGAACAAGTTATTAATAAGCTATACACTTATCTGATACAAAATTTAGGACAAATAAATAGGAATTTAATAGATCCACTTAGTGTTATAAATGAGTAAAATTAAAATTGGTCCTTCAGGTGTTGGGCCTGTGAAGGATATTATAAATAATTTGGAAAGGTTCTCTAGAGCTGGAATTTCTGTAGCTGAGATTACATTTACTTATAGTGTCTATATAAATAAAGATGATGCCATTAAAATTAAGGAAGCTGCCGATAAATTTGGTATAGAACTTTCAATTCATGCCCCCTATTACATAAATCTTAATTCTGATGATGAGAAAAAACTTAGTGCTTCAAAGCAAAGAATAATAAAATGTTGTGAGATTGGGCATTTAATTGGGGCGAGGCAGATAGTTATACATTCAGGGTTTTATTCTAAAAAAAGTCCTGAGGAAACTTATGAAAATATAAAAAAATCTATTATAGAATTGATGGAAATAATCAAGAAAAATAATTGGGATGTAGAGTTAGCACCTGAGGTGATGGGAAAAGTTAATGTATTTGGTTCTATTGAAGAAATATCTAAGCTTGCAAGTGAGACTGGTTGTTCTTTCACGATAGATTTTGCACACATCCTTGCTAGATACAAGAAGCCTATGCTAGAAGATGTTATATTAGCATTCCCTCAAAAAAAATGGCATTGTCATTTCTCTGGAATTGAATATAACGAAAAAGGAGAAAGAAAACACATTAATACTGAAATATCTGAATGGAAAAATTTGTTAGATAGATTAAAAAAATTAGATAAAGAAATTAATATTATTAACGAATCTCCAAATCCGTTTGAGGATGCTGTGATGGGAATAAAGTTACTTGGGGAGCAGTAAACTGTTTACTGTCAACTGTATACGGTCAACTGTTTACCCTAATCTTATTATTACACTTCCGCCGGTAGACGATATAGTAATATTTCCAGAAGTTGTGTTTATTACAGGATGATTTGTGCCTGTATTATCTACATCAATTAGTAATCCACCTTTTGTACCATTTACATGGAACTTTTTTTGTGGTGTAGTTGTGCCGATTCCAACATTGCCCGTTGAACCAAGAGTTACTATCCTTGTATCTGCACCAGCACTATTAACAAGATTAAAAGTCATAGATCCGTCTAATAGTCTTATATAAGAAGCTCCAATCGAAGTATTCTCTCTCCCCCATGAACCGGTATAACGCCAATTATTACTTATGCCTGCACCCATATAGGTCAAACCGGGTTCACTTGCCCATAAATATAAATCAGAATTTGTATTAGCATTATTTTCAGCTTTAAGATGTATTTGTGAAGTAGTATGAGAACCTTGTATATTCAATAATTTATCAGGGTTACTTGTCCCAATTCCTACTCTATCCGTATTTGAATTAACAAATAAAGTATTCGTGTCAACAGTTAGGTTTTTAACAAAAACATTATTCTCAGCAAATGTATTCGCTTTGTTAATAAACGCTACATTAGTCATATTTCCTGTCCACCTAGGGTCTGTCTCTGTCTTTATACTAGATGAATTAACTGCTTGAAGTTGGGAATAAGTTACAGCATCGGTGGCTGAAGAACCGCTCGCTAGTCCTGTGATTTTATTGGAATTCATTGCTAAAGTTCCCCTAATATTGACTGTGCCATTTACATCTAATGTTGATGTTGGGGATATTGTTCCTATGCCTACTCGTTTGTTTTGAACTCCGCCTGAACCGTCGGATTCTGAGTAAATAGAAAGTATATTTTCGCTATCTACTCTAAACACATATCCTTCAGGGGTGCCAGTTAATGCTGCTGACGAAACTGGCATATCCATTGCTGTTACAAGTCCTGAATCTTCTGAAAAAGATAGCGTTCCTATATTTAGTGTTCCACCAACATCAATTTCGTTATTAGGATTTACTTTAAACATATTAATCACTCCTGTTCCTGAAGAATCGACTGCACTTATCCATTCATTATTAGCAATCTTTAATTTATCAAACGAGCCCAAGTTTGCAGAAATGTTGGTAACTGTTAGATTATCTTTGATGATAACACTACCACTAACATCTAATTTGGCAGCTGGTACTGATGTCCCAATTCCTACATTGCCAGATCCTAATAGCGTCATAGCAGTTGTTCCTTTCGGGCTTAGTGTTATCTTATTTGTATTAGAATTATATCCTGTTGAGATATCTAAAGAATTTGAACCAGATCCACTATAAGTTATTTTGGCATTTTTATTGCTTCCACCATCTTCTGTGAATGATGTAAATGTTAATACTGTAGAACTACCTGTTCTTCCTCTTATATGCAAACTGCTAGTTGGCACGGCTGTCCCAATACCGACTTGTTTATTTGTGGCATCGATAAATAAAGCATTTGTGTTAAATGATTGATTATATGCTCCAAACGAATTCGCTTTATTAACAAAAGCTACATTAGAAAAATTACCTGTCCATCTAGGATCTGTTTCAGTCTTTATGCCAGATGAATTGACAGCTTTAAGTTGAGAAAAAGTCACAGCCTCTGTGTCTGAAGAAGCATTTGCTAAGCCTGTGATTTTATTAGAGTTCATCGTTAAATTACCTTCTACTGAAACATTACCTACAATGTGTAGATTTGCATTAGGAGTAGCAGTTCCAATGCCGACCCTTCCAACATTTGTTAAATTCATAGCATTTAAATTAATACTTTTTACCGCATTTTCATAAGGAACAAAATCTCCACTGACAATATTACTAACTGCTTGAAGCTGAGCATAGGTTACAGCATCAGTGCCAGAAGAACCATTTTTTAGACCTGTTATAACATAATTGTTCATTGTTAGATTACCTTCTACTGAAACATTGCCTGCAACATGCAGTTTTGACTTTGGAGAGCCTGTTCCAATGCCTATATTCCCTGCATCTGTAATCCTCAACCTTTCTTGTGGTGAATTCCCTCCAGTTTTTATCAAAAAATCACCTGCACCTCCACTTCTTCTGATTCCACCAATTTCTGGGCCATATCCATCTGATGTACTTGTTCTAAATTTAATAAAAGCGCCACCATCTTCATTAGTAGCATCGTTTGCATGCACTCCTTGCAATGTGATGTAATTTCTATGTGTTCCAGCAGTACCTGTTGCAGGAAAATTTAAAGTACTAATTGTAACGGTGCCATTAGTGGTTAGTGCCTGATTTCCTAAATTCACTGATTTTGAAGCACCTGTATAAGGTATAAAGTCACCACTAACAGTATTGCTAACTGCTTGGAGCTGAGCATAAGTCACAGCATCATAAGGTGAAGAACCGTTAGATAAATTAGTAATTTTTTTATTGTTCATTATAATATTTCCAGTAATATTTAACCCTGCGAACTTTGGACTACTTGCTATTGTAACATTTTGGTCCATTGCATAAAGTTTATTTGCACCTTGCCCGGTATTTATTGTAGTAGCATTCAATGTTCCAACCGAGACCGATCCAGTTGTGGTTAGTCCTTGACCGCTTAAGTTTATTGGTTTTGTCGCACCTGTGTATGGAATAAAATCAGACAAATCTTGGTTTGTGTACATTCTTAGTTTCCCATTTTTAAATTCAAAAATAGGATGCTCTATATTTAACCTAAAAGAAGTTGTTGCTGTATACATCATTCCTAGCATAATATAGATGTATCCATCCTCAGTTGTAGGTAAGTTTTGAGTTAAATAATCTCCACTAGTTGTTCCTGCACCAGCTAAAACAAATAGGCCATCATTATTTATTGTACCTTTAAGATAAATTGGCTTATGCGCTGTCCATCCACTCTGAACATTTTGATTATATCTAAAATTTGTGCCCATAGAAACAGATGAATAAATATAAGAAGTTGAAGTAGCGGCGTTTGCAGCAACGGTAGCAGTCGTATAATATGCTAAAATGGGACTATTAACAACAAAAGGTTGGGAGTTAACAGTCTTTGCATTAGCTGATGTACTATCTCCAATAACAATTGGATGATACCTTCCATCTGAAGCCATCATTAAAAGTTTATATCTCGTTATTTGTTCTCCTGCAATTACCCCAGAACCACTCCATCTAACTGTATATGATTCTGTTCCATCTACATAATCTGCCCATACCCAACGACCAACTCCATCTATTGTGGTGTATGTTAAAATTGCTACTGTGTTAACAGGTAAATGTGTCGTAAAAGCTCCTGCATTTCTGTAAACTTGTATTGCACCTAAATTATTTATGTTTAAAGTGGTCGTAGAAGCTCCTGCTATTCCTATTTTATAAGCTATTGTTAATCCATTATAATAGTTTTTTATATCTGAATTTGTTCCTAACCATGTTCCTGCAGTTGTTCCAGATCCTTCAACATAATATAGGCTATCACTAACACTTGCAAAATCACTTGAGTTTAACCCATCTAATAAGTCCGCATCTAAACCACTACCACTACCATCATTACCTTCGTGCCAAATTTTATTCCCCTCAACTGCTATTGTTCCCGCAGATATCCTAGTTATTGTAGTATCCGATGCGTGTCCTATGTTAATTCCTGTAAATTGTGGGCTACTAGATGTTGTAACATTTTGATTCATTGCATAAAGTTTATTTGCACCTTGCCCGGTATTTATTGTAGTAGCATTCAATGTGCCAACCGAAACCGATCCAGTTGTGGTTAGTCCTTGACTGCCTAAGTTTATTGGCTTTGTTGCACCTGTGTATGGAACAAAATCGCCACTAACAGTGTTACTAACTGCTTGGAGCTGAGCGTAAGTCACAGCATCGGTGGCCGAAGAACCGTTAGATAAATTAGTAATCTTTTTATTATTCATTATAATATTTCCAGTAATATTTAACCCTGCAAACTTTGGACTACTTGCTATTGTAACATTTTGGTCCATTGCATAAAGTTTGTTTGCGCCTTGTCCAGTATTTATTGTAGTAGCATTCAATGTGCCAACCGAAACCGACCCGGTTGTACTTAACCCTTGACCGTTTAAGTTTATTGGTTTTGTTGCACCTGTGTATGGAACAAAATCGCCACTAACAGTATTACTAACTGCTTGGAGCTGAGCGTAAGTCACGGCATCGGTGGCCGAAGAACCATTCGATAAGCCAGTGATTTTATTGGAATTCATTGCTAAAGTTCCCCTAATATTGACTGTACCATTTACATCTAATGTCGATGTTGGAGATATTGTTCCTATGCCTACTCGTTTATTTTGAACTCCGCCTGAACCGTCGGATTCTGAGTAAATAGAAAGTATATTTTCGCTATCTACTCTAAACACATATCCTTCAGGGGTGCCAGTTAATGCTGCTGACGAAACTGGCATATCCATTGCTGTTACAAGTCCTGAATCTTCTGAAAAAGATAGCGTTCCTATATTTAGTGTTCCACCAACATCAATTTCGTTATTAGGATTTACTTTAAACATATTAATCACTCCTGTTCCTGAAGAATCGACTGCACTTATCCACTCATTATTAGCAATTTTTAATTTATCAAACGAGCCCAAATTTGCAGAAATATTATATATGCCTAATGTTAAATTTTTGGTTGCTCCTAAGTATGGAAGGAAATCATCTGTAATTGACGTACTAATCGATTGAAGTTGAGCATAAGTTACAGCATCAGTAGCTGAAGAACCATTCGCTAAACCAGTGATTTTATTAGAATTCATTGCTAATAACCCCGAGATGGACGCATTTCCATCAACTGTTAATTTATAAGTTGGAGAAGTTAATCCTATTCCGACATTTCCAACATTAAAATAAATGTTATTTCCGGAAGTTATCCATTGGGAGGCTCCTTCAATTCCTGACAAATTTAAGTTTATTAACTTTGAACCATCTCCTATGAAATAGGAAGCTGTTATATTCCCTGTTGTTATAAGATTTTGCCCTGATAAATTTACCTGAGAATTAAACTCTACTCCAGAAATTGTAACATTTTGGGCTCTGACGGCGTACGGCGTCGATGTTAAATTTATTCTGGGCGTCATTTCAGCATCAGAACCTACCTTTATTCCCAAAAAATATTGCGTATCTGCTTTTATCTTATCAATACCATCTAAAATTACATCATATATGCCTTCACTATCTGGTGTTATTGTTTTAAGTTTTGTATACACGGGAGTGCCACCGGTGTAAGAATTATAAATAGAAAAATTTATGTTAGTTGCAGTTGTTATCGGAGCTCCATCAGAATTTGTAAGTTTACCATGGATATTAAATGTTTGAGGTATAGCACTAACGACAGTAAGTAAAAATAAAAAAAGTAACACAGTAGTCAAGTGTCCGAGGTAAGATATCTGAAGTCCGACAGTTAATTTCTTCTTTATCATGTTTCCTCTTTTGTTCATTTTATCGTTACAGTTATTATATAACTACAGTATTTAAAATATTGGTTGACGGTAAGCGGTAAACAGTTGACAGTAAACGGTTGACAGTTGACAGTAAACGGTTGACAGTTGACAGTAAACCGCATGCCGTAAGCTTTAAATAATAATTTATACAATACTTTTTATGGTTAAGAAAAAAGAGGTTAAAAAGACAAAAAAACCTGTCAAACCATCAGCTAAAAAAAAGACGAAAAAACAAAAAGAACTTTTTGAAAAGTATTGGTTCTGGGCTATTGTATCTAGCGTTGTTGGATTTTTCGTAGCAGCAGTTATTTTCGGTACTGCAGGAATAGTACTAGGTTCGCTGAGTTTGAAGAAAAAAGAGAATAAAAACAGAGCTATCCTTGGAATAGTTTTAGGTTCTGTAGATGTTCTACTCTGGGTAGTTTCTTTGTTTGTTTTATATCTTTAAGCAAGAATTTATAAGTATTTTTTATTTGTTTATTTGATGGTAATAGTATTAGGTGTAGAATCTACTGCACATACTTTTGGGGTAGCTGTGGTTAGAGATGGTAAGATTTTATCAAATGTAAAGAGTGTTTACACTACTTCTTCTGGGGGAATGATACCAATTGAGGTAAAAAAACATCACGAAGAGGTCTCTGAAAACCTGTACAGAAGGGCACTGGAAGAATCAAATATCAAAGAGAGCAATGTAGATGCTATTGCCTTTTCTAATGCTCCAGGTTTGGCACCCTGTTTAATTGTTGGTCTGAATTTTTCTAAAAAAAAATCTGAAAAATTAAAAATCCCCTTAATACCTGTTAATCATTGTATTGCCCATTTAGCTATTGGAGAAACTTTAGGTGCTAAGGACCCTGTAATGCTATACACATCTGGGGCCAACACTCAAGTGATAGCGTATGAATCTGGTAAATATAGAATATTTGGAGAGACTTTAGACATTGGTGTTGGAAACTTTATAGATAGTTTCGCAAGATTCGCAGGATTAGGATTTCCTGGTGGTCCAAAAATAGAAGAGTTAGCGAAAAAAGGAAAAAAGTTAATAGAATTACCATATTCAATAAAAGGAATGGATGTTAGTTATACGGGACTTCAAACCAAATTAAAAAAACTACTATCTGATGGAGAGAAAATAGAAGATTTGAGTTACTCATTACAAGAATATATTTTTTCAATACTTACCGAGGCTAGCGAAAGAGCATTAGCGCATACTGGGAAAAAAGAATTGTTATTAGGAGGCGGTGTTGCTTGTAATTCTAGACTTCAAGAGATGTGTAAAATAATGTGCTTAGAAAGAGGCGTGGATTTTTTCTGCCCTGATAAGAGCTTACTTGTGGATAACGCAGGGATGATTGCTTACTTGGGATGGAAGATGCTCAAATCAAAAAAATATGATTATAAAGACAATATTTTCCTAGACATTAACCCAAAAGAAAGAACAGATATGGTAGAAGTAACTTGGAAATAGTTTGAAACCTGTACACGCAAATAATATAAATGTGTTTTAATTAATTTTTCTATGAACATAATTAAAGCATCTGGTGCTATAGAGTTGTTTGATTCCAAAAAAATTTATTATACAATAAGAGAAGCTGGTGCTTCTAATAAATTAGCAAAAGAAGCAGTGAGAGCAGTTCGTTCTATTATATATGACGGTATTACCAGTGAGGAAATATTGAAATTTTTATTAAATTTTTTAAAAAAAGAAAAAGGCGTTTCACAGAGATATAATTTAAAAAAAGCTGTGATGTCCCTTGGTCCCTCTGGGTTTCCTTTCGAAAAGTATTTTGCTAAAATATTGGATTTATATGGATACAAAACAAATGTTGGAGTACGACTGAAAGGGAAAAGAGTACTACACGAAGTAGACATTGTAGCTATTAAGAATAAAAAAGCTATGATAGAATGTAAGTATCACAACCAATCTGGTATTTCTACTGGTTTACAACCCGCAATGTACACATATGCTCGGTTTTTAGATTTAAAGGGACACAATTTTAATTTCCCTTGGCTCGTAACAAACACAAAGTGTTCTATTGACGCCCAAAACTATGCTGAGGGGGTTGACTTGAAAATTACGAGTTGGAACTATCCTCCTAACGAAAGTTTACTCAAACTAATAGAGAATAAAAGAATCTATCCTATTACTATTTCAAACACTTTAAAAAAATATGAACTGGAAAAGTTTTTTGACGCTAACATCATTACAGTAAAAGATTTATTAAGAATAGACATAGATAAAATTGTTAATCTTACCGGAATAAATAAAAGTAGAATTCAGAAAATTGTTCAAGAAATTAAACTTATAAATGATAATGTTTCTTAGATTTTTTAGCCAATAGCAGAGGAAAAATTATATCACTTAAGCAACAGGGTATCAACACAGATATAAAAACTATTATAACTGATAAAATCCACAATATTAATTTGCTCAAATTTGTAAAGCTAACTAAGTAAAACAAACTTGCAAACACTGATACAAAAACATGTAACAAATGAGGTAACTTTGTATTTTTAAACTTAAGAGATGCGATTGTGCCTACTAGTGCCGATGATAAAATTATTAATGGATTTTCTAATATTGGCATATGGAATTGAGGTTTTAGGCCTAAAATTAACGCTCCTAAAAATGGCAATATAACATCACTAATAGTTCCTATGAAAATAGAAGCCGCCACACCTACTAGTAGTGCATGCATAACAGAATTGTTGTGCCTTTTAAAGACTAGTGTAGATGCAAAAGCTGAGAAAATGACATGTACTATATGTAATCCCTCAAAAATGTGTTTTGAATTATCATAGTTTATGAAAAATGATAGTATCAATGATACGACTATAGCACTTACAGTAGCAAATATTGTAAATGGTATATGTTCTTTTAACTCTTGCCTTATCTCTTTTTTCATTCTATTCTCCTTATAAAAAAAATAAAAAAATAAAAAATTTATACTTATTTAATTCCTTTGATTTGTATAACAATCTCTACAATAAATCGGTTTGTCACCTGTTGGTTTGAATGGTACTTCACAATCTATTCCACAACTAGCACATTTCGCTTTAAACATTTCTCGTGGCTTATTGTTGAAGTTACTTCTACCAAATCTGTTCTTTGCAAACCTATTGTTACTTCCAAACCTGTTTCCGCCAAACCTATTATTCCTGCTTTTTTTGAAACAGTCAGGACATCTTACTGGTTTTCCCTCTGTTGGTTCGAAAGGTACTTCACAATCTTGACCACAGTCGGAACATACAGCTTTGAACATTTTTCTTGGTTCATCTTCTGCCATATAGTTTTCCTCCTAAATTTATATATAATCTAAAAAAATCCATTTTGTTAATTTACCATTCATCTCGACCTAACTGAGAAATAATTGTTAGTTTAAAAACCCTTTGGAACAAAAAGTACACCTTTAAAGACATAAATTAACAGTGTATTCTCCATTATTTATTATTATTTTAAGCTAAATAGCTAGCTGACTTTATCAAAGCCGAGTTTGCACTCCTTAGGTATTTACGCTCTATCTGTTTATATCTTTCTTCATCTGATTTACTTACACTCGGCAATACTTTGTCCATTGCCTTTTCAAAATGTCTTTCTGTAACCTCGTTTGCTTCTATATTTTCTCTTAGTGCAAGCATACCTGCTTCTCTACATAAATTTTCTAAATCTGCTCCTGTATATCCTTCTGTTTTTTTCGCTAACTCTGTAATCACTTTTTTCTTGTTTTTTATTGGCATATTTTTTGCATGTATTTCTAAAATTTGTAATCTTCCATCTTCTGTTGGAATATTAACATAAACTATTCTGTCAAATCTCCCTGGCCTTACTATTGCTGGGTCTAGAATATCTGGTCTATTTGTAGCTCCAATAACAACAACATTAGAAAGTGTCTCTATACCATCCATTTCTGCCAATAATTGATTTAAGACATTCTCTGTGACTCTAGAGCCACCTTCTATATTTCCTCTCTTTGAGGCTATAGCATCTATTTCATCGAAAAACACAACACATGGAGACACCTGTCTTGCTTTTTCAAAAATCTTTCTTATTCCCTCTTCACTTTTCCCTACCCACATTGATAACAAAGAAGGACCTTTTACTTGAATAAAATTAGCGTCACTTTCTTTAGCTACTGCCTTTGCTAGAAGTGTTTTACCAGTGCCTGGAGCACCATACAATAAAACTCCCCTCGGTGGTCTAATCCCAATCTTGGAAAAGCTAGATGGATATCTTAATGGCCATTCTATTGTTTCTCTTAATTCTTGTTTAGAATTTTCTATACCTCCTATATCTTCCCACCTAACATCTGGAGTCTCTACTAATACTTCTCTCATTGCTGATGGCCTAACAGACTTTAATGCTTCTTCAAAATCATTTTTAGTTATTTTTAAATCATCTAGCACTTCATCGGGAATTTCCTTGTCATCTTCTAAGTTAAATTTGTGAACATTTCTTCTAAGTACACACATAGCTGCTTCTTTTGTCAAAGATTCTAAGTCTGCACCCACAAAACCATAGGTTTTCTCCGCTAACTCCTCTAAATTTACACTTTTTGTTAAAGGCATATTTCTTGTATGTATCTTAAGTATTTGCAACCTTCCATCCTTATCTGGAACTGATAGTTCTACTTCCCTATCAAATCTACCTGGCCTCCTAAGAGCTGGATCTATTGCATTTTGTCTATTAGTAGCTCCAATGACAACTACTTTACCCCTAGACTGAAGACCATCCATCATTGTTAATAACTGCGAAACCACCCTTTTTTCTACTTCTCCACTACCGTCCTCTCTTTTGGGTGCTATTGCGTCTATCTCATCTATAAAAATAATAGAAGGCGAGTTTTTCTGAGCATCCTCAAATATCTCTCTTATTTTCTTTTCACTTTCTCCATAAAATTTGCTCATGATTTCTGGACCATTTATTATTATAAAATTAGCATCACTTTCATTAGCGACTGCTCTTGCTAAAAGTGTCTTACCTGTTCCTGGAGCTCCATATAGTAAAACCCCTTTAGGCGGTTCTATTCCTAATCTTTCAAATATTTCGGGTCTCTTAAGTGGCAACTCTACCATTTCCCTGACTTTTTTAACTTCGTTTGTTAATCCACCAATATCTTCGTAAGTAATTGAAGGAATACTTTCTTCCTCAAAGTCTATTGCCTTATTCGTTAAGGTTATTTGTGTATTTTCTGTAATAATGCATGGATTATTTGGGGATGTGGAAACAACTATGAACCTTACTTGTGTAGCTCCCCCCATATTCATAGGAATACCGATTCCTCCTATACCCATTTGATTAAACAAGTCCCCTAAGTCTCCAAATATATCATTAATATCTCCACTCATTATATCACGCCTTTTTTGAGTTCCACCAAGCACAATAACATCTCCTTTGTTTACTGGCTTTCCTAACAATGCTGATTTAAACCTATTCATATCTCCAGACACTTGCACTCCTTGTTGAGCTGGAGCTATTGTTATTTTTTTTGCTTCCACTATGTGATATTTTTTTACAATTACATTATCACCTATGCCTGTCTTTGCATTCTTCCTTGTTATCCCATCTATTCTTATTATTTGGTCTCCGCTGTCGGATGGATAGCCATAATCTACGATAGAATATGTTTCTCGCTCACCTTTAATCGAAATAATGTCCCCTCTATCCAAATCTAATTTTCTCATGAAAGAAGGGTCTATTCTAGCAATACCTTTATACGCGTCATCTTGCAAAGACTCTACTACTCTAAATTTAATTTCCTTATCTGCCATCTTCAAAATATAATGATAATCTGTTTATATCTTCTATGCACATACTTACCATTTCATTTAATTCTCTGTCACTTATAAAATCTATTATTTCCCGTGGTATACTCACTGCATAGCTGTTCCCAACGAAACGCAATTTGACTTTAAAGTTTTTTCCTTTTATTTTTTTATATTCTTCGTATCCTCTTAAATCTTCCGGATGGAATATTTTATTTGGACATTTTGGGCATTTTACTGTTCTAATTTTGAATCCATCTTTAATTATTGTCGCTGGATGCATTTTTTCGTTGCAACTTTTACACAATATTATATTATCAAATATGTCCATGTATATACAGACATGTATATACTTTATAAATATTTTTGTTATGAAATATACTATACTTTTTTTATTATAAGCTCTTTATCCTCTTGTGCTAACATTACAACGCAACTTCGTTCGTCTGACCCACCTATTTTATATTTCTTTGTAGAGCGCTTATTTAACTCCCTTAAAATTTCATCAGAATATTCTTTTATCTCTTCAAACCAAGGCTGTTTATCATATCCCATTCTTTTTCTTGAATACCCTATGCTCTTAAATCCCTTTATGTGAACAAAATCTGGGTTTGCACGCAAAATTAAATCCACATATTCTTTGACATGTTCTTCTTTCATATTAGTAAGAGAATTTAATATTGGTGTTTCATTTTTCCCTTCTTTTACTAATGTCATACGGACAACTCGCCTAACTTTTCCCTCTAAGGAATTCAAAACATCTAATGATTCTAAAAATCTTTCCCAAGCATCTTCATTAGATGAATTATGCCATTTCTGAAATAAGGTTTTATTTGAAGCATTTGTTGACAAGGTTATTTGTGTTGGTAATTCGTCACCCCTGAAATTCTTTAAAATCTCTGGGTTTTGTCCGTTAGTAACCAAAAAACTTACTGCATTTCTTTTCCTAATTTCTTTAAACATTTCTCCTATCTTTGGATATATTGTTGGTTCCCCTGACAGAGACATTGTGTACAGCGATGGGGTTTTCGCTTCTTCATATTTTTTCTTATCCACTTTTTTATTTCCTCCAAAACCTTCTAATAATTCTATTCTTTTTTTTACAATAGCATCTAGTATTTCTTTTGGTTCATCAACATTAGTTATATTTTTACCTAAATTCATTTCTATTGGACGCCAACAGTGAACACAAGAATTCTCACACCACATAACAGCTGGAGTCATCTGACAGCATCCAGAACTTTTAACACCATAAAATTTTTCTTTCCAACAACCCTCACCCGTTGTTAGAGATTTTTTTGTCCACATACATATTTGAACAGCGGAATGATTCCCAACTATACCATAATGCATTCTTTCTAACTTTTTCTTAATATCTTTTGATAGCATTCTAAAATATGTTTTTACTTATTTAAATTAATTTCTAAAAATCTATGTAATTATTCTAAAAAGCCAGATTAAAGTCATTCCTAATAAAATTAAAAATATTCCTCTACCTATTACTTTTACCGTTTTTTTAGACGTTTCTTCTTTTGTGAATTTACCGATTGCTAATTCCAAAAATCTACCACCATCTAGCATTCCCCACGGTAGCATATTAAATAGCCCAACTAATAGATTAATTATCATTATCCACCAGAATAAATAATAAATAAACATAGCTACATCTTTGTTTATTATAGAGTCGTACTCATCTGGATTTATTGTTAACATAACCTTAGAGAGTACTCCGCTCATCCCTGATTTACCTTTGGCATAACTTGCAACACCTAAGTATGCCTTTGAAGAATTCAGGGGACTAGAGGCAAATGTAATATTGTAATTTTCATACTCACCTTCAAAATAAGTCGTTACTATTGCATTTTCTCCTGGTTTATAGCTAGACAAGTATAATGCAAGACTTTCTTGATTGTGAACACCATAATCGTCTATATATTTTATTACACCTTTAATCTGATGCCTAAACGCAGGAGTATCTTCATATGCATAAATTAGACTTGATTCGTTTAAGAATTCTATACTTTCCTTTGGAATAAAATAATTAGATTCTTCTATTTGGATAATCCCATAATCACCTTCAACTAATATATTGTCCATTTGTGATGTATCGATAATACTTATAGTGTAAGTATCAAAAGAATATCCTGATGGAGTAAATATTAATGCAACATATCCAGTTATTATTACAAAGAATGTTAAAAATACCATCACATTAGAGAAAGCTCCTGCTCCCAAAGTAGCCATTTGATTCACCCTTTCTTTTTTTCTAAAGTCCTTATCATCTTGTTCTACAAAAAAACCGAGTATTGGACCTAAGAACATAAATCCGGTTGATTTTATTTTTGTCTTGGAATATTTCATTAAAACACCGTGGGCAAATTCATGAAATATACTAACCACAATAATCGCTATTAAAAAATAGGTGAAATAAAATGGTGGGAAATAACTTTTCATTCCAAATAATTCAGGGAAATAAGGGATTAGTGGTGCAATTGGAGGGGCTTTGATTTGATCTGTGATTGTAGGATTTGAAATATACACCCACAAACTTTGTATCAATAGAGAAATCATTGCCAGCATCAAGATAAATCCGATAGAAATTATAACATATCTTAATACACCTATTATCTTATGATATTTCTTATCTATTTTCTCCATTAATTTTACGCCAAACTGAGTTCTATACATAAAAATAATGCCATCTCGTTGAGTGTGTCTTTTGTTTTTTACAAGGAGGAATACAACACCTATTACAAATAATATTAAAAAACATATATCGAATATATAAAAATTCATTTGGACACCTTTATTATAAAGGATTTTTTCTTTTTATAAATGTTCGCTATTCTTTTTTAAAATATCATTCGTTTATTCTTTTCAAGATATCCTCTAACTTAGATTTGTTTAACTCTATGTCTCTTATTTCTGACACACTATATATATCTTGATTATTAATCTTATTTTCTTTGATGACCTTTAAATCTCTAATTAGTTTTTTTCTCACCACATCGGAGACTAATATCTTTGAACTACTTAAAGAAGCCATCTTCTTTGATAGAATGAAAATATCGCTGACGCCTGTATATTTTAAAATTCCTTTTTCTTTTCCCGCTATTATATCTCCTGTATGAACTGATATTCCATAATCTAGTTTGTGTTTATACTTTCTGTTATGATTCGCTAATTCTCTATTAAGACTAAAAGCTATCTGAACGGCCGTCATATCATTTTTATAAGTTCTTGTGATTAGTGGGTTTAATATCATAAAATAATATTCACCATCAATATCTATTGTCAATTTCGGACTTATTTTTTTTATCATTTCTATTAGGTCAGCCTTAACATTGTCTGGTAAATCTTTATGATTCTTTATTAAAAGTGTAATAATAGATGAACTCATTTTCTCTCCATTTAGTACCAATGTTGATTCTGCAGTTATGTTTTTATCTTGTGATATGAATTCTTTTTTTCTAGATACATTATGTTTTTTATTTTTCACCCTAGAAAAATTGATATTATTTTTTATTTTTTTGAAGAAGCCTAAATTTGACTTTTTATTTGGTTTATCTTTAATTTTTTTAAGATTTTTATTCACGAAATAAAAACCAACAACTACTATTGCCAGAAAAACAAGAGTTAACAATTTATTTAAATTGAATTTGACAGCGCCATCACCTATACTTTTCACACTTATAGCGTTACCCGTCAAAAAGGTATTCCCAGAATATTCTTCATGCCCATCTGAGTTTATGGAAATAGAATAATCTCCATCGGGGGCTTGTAGATTAAATTGTTTAGTTGAAGACTTTGGTAGGTTTAATTGGAACGAATAACTTTTATTTGCTATTGTTATATTCAGTTCTTTGTCATATAGGCAGTTTCCAATATTTTTTATTTCTAATAGTCCTCCTATTATTTCATATTGTAGTTTAGGTGAGCATTTCATGTCGACTTCATATTTATCTGAAATCGTACTTCCAAAAAACGCATGTATATTCCATTTTCCCATACTGTCGTTAGACTCAAACTCTATATCATAATAATCATCTGAATTTATGCTAAATGTTCGTAGTTCTCCAGAAGGGGATTCCAGATAAACTATAATATCTTCATCAATTTTTTCTCCAGCTTGATCTAGAAGAATTGGATTTATTGTTAGCTTTTGGTTTGGATTTAATTCCAAGTCTGATATTGATAAATCTATCTTAGTAGGCCTTTGTGAAACAACAAAGTATTCTAATTCCGTATTGGAATTTAAAATATTACCTTCTGAATCTTGATTGTAAACCATTACTGATAAAATATATGTTCCTGATTTTTGAGTTTCATTTGTTTTAACCTCTATACTAGCTCTCCCTAAAATCAAGTCTCCACTTTTGTCTGAAAAATTAGACACCTCATATTTTCCTGTGAAGTTCTCTCCATTCGCTGTTGTAGAATAAATATCTAGAAGAATTATTTCTCCTGGTGCATATGTTAGCTTATTTAATGAAGACTTTAAACTTATTTTATCTGTTATCTCAAAAGTTTTACTTTTAATACTTTCTCCACTCAACGAAGCCACAATGTTACAATTACCTACTATTTTTGTTAAATTGGAGATTTCTAAATCTTTCTGGTTTAATGTCTTAAATGGGAGAGAGTATGACTGGGGTGAGTCTGGAGAAAATGCACTAGATGGTATATTCAATAAATTTATCGTATCATTTTTACATTTCAAATCTACCTTCAAACTTCCTTCTCCTCCGCCTCTTATTCCACTTAAACTTATATGCATTCTTTCTCCTAAATTGTAAACACTTTTAGGTTCAGCTAACTCCATTGCAGGACTTACAAAAGTTAATAGTACGAGAAATAATAGCGTTAATGTTATAATTTTGTCCATAAATTACCTTACCATAATTAGTATTTAAAGATTAGGCTGTCAACTGTCAACTGTCAACTGTCAACCGTATACTGTTAACTGTTAACTGTTCACCGCTCACCCTTTTATCACAGCAATTGGTTTTAATCTTGCTATTTTTTCAGTTAATTTTAATTCGTCTGAAACATTTATTACTTCATCTATATCTTTGTAAGCTTCTGGCGCTTCTTCAATTAATCCTTTGTCACTTTTTGACATTATGTATATGTCTTTTTGTTTTAATTCCTTCTTTATATCAACTATATTTAATTTCCTATTTGCACTCTGCCTTCCTAATGTTCGCCCTGCTCCATGGGCACTAGTTTGAAAAGATAATTCTTCAGACTTTTCACCTCCTACCAAAACATACGATGAGGTTCCCATAGAGCCTGGGATAATTAGTACTTCTCCTTGTTTTGCTCTAGTTGCCCCTTTTCTATGGATGCATACTTTTTGACTTTTGCCGTCTATTATATGTTCTTCTATTTTGGCTATATTATGGCAAACATCACTAATTAACTCACTTTTGTTTTCTGGAAAATATTTTTTTAATATTAATCTTATTTTATGCATTATTATTTGCCTATTAGCGAATGCAAAATTTACAGCACAATTCATAGATTTCAAATATTCTTGACCTAGTTTTGACTTTATTTTTACATAAGAAAGTTGTCTATCATCCTTATTGGGATTTGTTTCTTCCATCTTTTTTATATAATCGGAAGCTATTTGGTGTCCTAACCCTCTAGAACCTGTATGAATCATTATGTACACATTATCTTTTTTTACACCTATCTTGTTTGCTATCTCTTCATTAAATATTTTATCCACAACTTGAAACTCTATAAAGTGATTACCAGAACCTAGGGTCCCTAATTGAGGGAGTCCTCTTGCTTTTGCTCTTTGTGATATTAGCTTTGTATCTGTATTTGCTACCATACCGTTCTCTTCACAATTTATCAGGTCGTCTTTTGTACCATAATTGTTTTTAACAGCTTCTAATGCCCCATTAATCATATATTTGTCTAGCTGTTCTATGGTTAGTCTTTTTTTGTTTTCGAATCCTACACCTGTTGGGATTTCATTATATATTTCCTCTAACACATCCTTTCTATACTTCAAAAATTCCTCTTTTGATATCTCAGTAGACATTAATCTAACCCCACAATTTATATCAAACCCCACACCTCCAGGGCATATTACCCCTTCTTCTAAATCGAAGGCAGCTACGCCACCTATACAAAAGCCATATCCCTGATGCATATCTGGCATTGCTAATGAATGTTTTATAATTCCTGGAAGTTTTGCTACATTTACAACTTGTTTTAGGACATCGGTGTTCTTCTCGTCAAATAAATTTTCAGAAATATAAATTATTCCCGGTACTAGCATTTCGCCTTCTTTTTCAATTTGATAGATATATCTTTTTAATTTTGTTATTTTCATAATGTATGAGCAATTATCTCACGCTACTTTACTCGGAAAAATATTTTTTAATTACTAATATCCCTACAACCGAGATTAGTGT
Organism: Candidatus Woesearchaeota archaeon; assembly: GCA_964655925.1. Taxonomy (GTDB): domain Archaea; phylum Nanobdellota; class Nanobdellia; order Pacearchaeales; family GW2011-AR1; genus JAGVXH01. The sequence goes on from CAZZNU010000002.1 coordinate 35,107, forward strand.
TACGAAAAGCGCTGTTACTAAAGAGCCTTGGATTTTCATGTGAGATGTTATGTAATTTATAAATTCTGAAATTGCATCCCTCCAAGCTAGTGCAATTAAAAATGCAAAAGCTGTAAGTATAGCTGCGGTTGTTTCTTTTTTGACACTATGAATATATTCTTTAGAACTATTTTTTACAACATTTTTTTTCTTCTTCATGATTATAAATATAATTACTATTATTTAAGTCTTCACATTCTTTCTAACAAGCTAATCCTCTTTTCAATTGGAGGATGTGTTTGAAAAAGGGCATAACTTTTGTTTGGCTTAGAGAGAAAAAGTGGAGCCACTGAAGATGGTATCTTTGAACTGCTTAAATTATCTTTTTCTATTTTTCTCAATGCCCCAACTAAACCTGTTGGGCTTCTAACGAACTTCACTGCAGATGAATCTGCCAAATATTCTCTTTTCCTTGATATTGCTAGTTGAACTAAAACAACTAACATTGGTGAAACTATTGCTAAAACTAATGCTATTACAAAAAAGATAATATTTTTATTACTAGAATCATTCCTTGAGTTAAACCATAAACTCCTTAAAAACATTTCAGAAAATATTGAGATTAAACCTACTAATACCACAACTAACCCCATAAACCTGATATCATAGTTTGCGATATGGCTCATCTCATGAGCTACTACTCCCTCCAGTTCTTGTTTGTTTAATTTTTCTAGTGCACCTGTCGTTAGACAAATTAATGCTTCTTTAGGATTCTTCCCTGCTGCAAATGCATTTATTTGATTATCTTGCATTATGTATAATTTCGGTTTAGGTACTCCAGAAGCTATTGACATGCCTTCTACTAAATCATGATATTCTTTATATTTAGTTTCTGAAGCTATTTTTGCATTTACGGAACGTATAATTATCTGATTAGAACTTCTAAGAGATAAAAGAATGTATATTGTAGATATTATTATTCCTACTATTAATATTTAGAAAAAATACTCC
>CAZZNU010000003.1:0-33839 GCA_964655925.1 Candidatus Woesearchaeota archaeon
TTATTTCGATTTTATTGTTTTTGTTTTTTATTCTTTTTCTGTATATATCTAATATAGATGGTGGGAAGACAAAATTATATTTTATAGTAAATGAATCAAGAATAGATGGAGAAGTTTTTATAGAAAATATTAGTATTGGGAATACTAAGAACGGGAAAATAAGTATTTCGCAAAAAGAATTGAAAGAGAAAATTAGTTTTAAGCCAGGTATAGATAACCAATATTATATCATAGATTTTTTCCTAGATGAAGAGAATATAAAGTTAAGAAAAATGTATTTTTTGATTCCAGAAGATAAATTGGGAGAGGGGCACACTTATTTACATTTTAATGATAACAAAACGGGCTGTGATATGGATGGCGATATATATGTAGATAATGAGATGATTGGTACAACAAAGAATGGTAATTTCTTACTATTTAAAAAACACCTAGAGGGTAAAAACAATTTATCAATAAAAGGATATACTAACGACTGCTTTGAAGATGTTGGATTTCTATATTATAGAACATGGAATGTAAATAATTTAACAGATATTTTTGAATATAATAAAGTTAATTTAATTTTGTTGGATTATAACCCTCGTCAACCAATAGAATACATCGAGATGCAGGATTTTATAAGGTTAGAAGAGACGGAAATCTTTATAGATAAAATGGATAGGTCGTTAGTTGGTTCTGTAGAAGGAGATTTGGATATATTATCTAAATTCAAAATAGAATATGTTGAGGATATTGACTTGTTTGGAGAGATAGAGTATTGGCAAACGCCATATGAAACTTTATCAAAGAGAAAAGGTGATTGTGAAGATTGGGCTATTGCTATACTATCTATGATGAGGAAATATAATAATGATATAGGTTGCTATAACCTGCTTTGGAGAAATCATGTTAGTATATTCTGTTATTTTGATAATAACTTTATAATTTATGATCAAGATAAAACCAAGTTTAAAACAAAATTAGATATAACAGATAATAATGGATATAGTTTGGAAGAGAATAAAAACAAAATAAGAAAAATGAGAGACGACTATTTTAAATATTATGGACTAAAAGGTGACGAGCGGGATCTATTTTTGATCTTTAATGAAAAAGAAATTATTATCGTAAATGAAAATGAGGATTTTTTAGATTGGACACTCGGATTAGTTTTATAATTATTATCTAATTTACGAGATGTTATTACATAAAAAGTTTTATTAACTTGTCTAAAAAAGCAATCTAGAAATAATTATAAATGTATGTTTATTGAGTTTGTTATGAATAAAAAAAGAGTAGTGATTATTTGTTTGGTTTATTTAATGAGCTTCGTTATTGGCCTGATTAATAGTAATGTATCATTAGAAAACAGAGAGTATTATTATGGCGAGTTTTTAAGAGGGAATCTAACTTTGGATATTCTTAATGAAGATGTGGATTTATACATAGGTCCTTCAAGGGAAAATTCCTTATCATTATTAGAGTTTATAAACTTAAATAATAAAAGTTACGAATGTCTGCCTTTAAATTGTAAAACAGGCTATGCGGTTTTTGTAGGTACAACAAGAAAAGAAATAGAAATGTATCCAGAAACTATATCCTCAGATTTGGGATTTTTAATTGATGGGAATCATATAAATATTAATGAAATATCATTTGATATAAAAAGTAATTTCGTAGAAAACTTCAATATGCCAATCTCTATAGACTTTTTTGATGGGACATATATTTGGAATTTTACAAAATATTCTGATAATTTATTTTCAAGTTATAATTATTCTTGTTATTCATCAGATAAAGTTAAGGTAGCTAATAATAAAATAAATAAAAGTCAAATGTACTGTTCAACTTTTAGTTTCCCTAACACAGGAAAAATTGTCGCTGGAATATTAAGAGAAGGTACTGATATTAATAATAAACTTGTTAAAATCTCTTTATACAAAAAAGAGAGTCAAAACCCTAAGCACATCACTAGTTGCGATATATCGTATAACGAGAACGAATGCGATTTATCTAAAGGATCTACATCCTTTATTGAAGGAGGAGAATATTATGTTTGTGTTACATCAGACCATGAAAATACTAATTATACTTTAAATGAGAGTTTTGGGGATTGTGGGCTTGTAGTTAAAGACGAAGTTTTTAACGAAAATGTAGAAAAAAGTGCTTATGGTGTTTACACCAAATATAATGCTTATGCTAATGCTTCGTACATAACATTTCCAGAAGGGTTAGTTGACCATTCTAAAAATTATATAAATAAAATATATGATAATAATTGTTCTTACGGCTGTGTTCTTCCTATCAGATTTAGTTCGGGTGTGAAACAGAAAATAGAACTAAAAGACATATCTATAAAATACACTGACGACGGTGTTTCTAAAAGTACAAATGAAATATATACGGCTGAGAAAAGAGAGCCAAAATTTTCGTTCAAAGGAACATTAAACTTATTTTTAGGTGGTTTTATTGTGGATTCAAGAGTCTTTAATATGTACATCGCTAATAAACAAATACTAAGTGAAGAACTAAAAATTAAAACTGTTCCTATGATTGTAGGACTTACACCAACCACAAATATATTATTTCGTATGAACACTACTTTTACTGCAATAATAGAAAATCCAATTGATGGTATAGTTTATTCTTGGACAGTAGACAATAAGTTTGTTGGGAACACAACAACTAATAATCTAAACCATACATTTGATAGGTCTGGGTTATATAGCTTAATTTTAACAATATACAATGGTAATTATTCTCATACAAAAGAATTCAATATTAATGTTATAGCTCCTTCTAGCAGTGAGATTAATGAATATTTTGAAGCAAGAAATTTAGAATTTTCTAAGTTAGTTTCGGAAATAAAAGCTCAGCCAAATTGGTATAATGATTATATTTGGGTCACGCTTGAATTAGGAGAATATGAAAAAAAATTATCAGAAATAAAGATATTGCTAAATCAAACAACAATGTTAGAAGAAGATAAAATTACAGCGATCCAGAATCTTTATAGTTATGACTTGCCGACAAAAATACATCATCTAAACATTGTGAGTGGGCTAAGCTATATATTAAAGGAAGAGACTGTGGATGAAGTGTTTGTAAAGGAGCATCAGAAATTCAACTCTCCAGAGAGTTACACTAGGGCGATAGTAGATTGGTTTAATGAGTACATAGTTTCAAACTATTCTAGTAGGACAGTTAACTATACTAGTATCTTTAATCCATCTAAAGAGCTAATGAAGATATATGAAATAAACATAGCCTCTAGTTATGAAAAACCGTCTTTTATTATAATTAATAAAATTGATAATATCACCTTTGGAGAAAGGTATTCTGAGATTAAAGAAGGAGATAAATATATAATCAACTTATCTTCTAAATCTATAAAAAATATTAAGTTTTATGTATTTGGCGATGATAATGTGAGTTGGTTTGTTGTACCCAAATTAGAAGATGTTATTTTAGATTCAAGTGTGGATTCTTATTGTAACTATAATGGAATTTGCGAGAAAAATCTAAATGAGAATTTTATAAATTGTAGGTCGGATTGTTTACCAATAGAAAGTTTGGTGAAATATACAACCTTTATATTACTAACACTATTGGTTGTATATACTATAATACAACAATGGTATTCAAAACATTATGAGAAGAAAATATTCCCAAACAATATACAATTACAGAATTTAGTCAATTTTATAAAAATGAGTAAGGACACAGGTCTGGATAATTCCGAAATAAAACAAAAATTACTAGTCGAGGGATGGACTGAAGAAAGAGTTGACTATGCTTTTAGAATGTCAATGAATAAAAAAATAATGTTTGAAATAATTCCTATTAGTAAAATCAAATCATTGTTTAAAAAACGTAAAATAAAGAATAAAGATTCGCTAGATTAAGTTAAGCTGTCGACCGTTGAATGTTTACTGTTTACTGTCTACTGCCAGTTTTAAACATAAAATAAATAGATAAATCTCATTAATTTGAACTCGAAAGAATTATAAATATAGACAAATAGTAAATAAGATATGATAAAAATTATAAGAAATTTTGGGAAAAGATTATTTAAGAACTTGTTTAATAAGAAAGGGGAGATAAAACTAGGATTTTACGGTTCTCCAAATGCTGGGAAAACATCTCTTGCTAATAGAATTTGTCAAGACTGGTTGGGGGAAGATTTAGGTGCTGTGAGCAAAATACCGCATGAAACTAGAGAAATACAAGTAAAAGAGAATGTGGTAATGGAAAGGGATGGTAAAAAAGTACAATTTAAATTAATAGATACTCCTGGAATAGCTACTAAAATAGATTTTGAAGATTTTCTGAAATATGGGATGACGAAAAAAGACGCTCAGTCAAGGGCTAGAGAGGCAACACAAGGGATAATAGAATCTATTAAATGGTTAGATGATATGGACGCTGTAATAATATTAATTGATGCTACATCAAATCCATACTCACAAGTTAATATAACAATAATTGGTAATTTGGTGGCAAGGAAGATTCCTGTTTTAATAGTTGCGAATAAAATAGATTTGAAAAGAGCAGACATAAAAAAAATAAAAGGGGCATTCCCAGAGTATGATGTAATAGGAGTCTCAGTTAAAACAGGAGAAAACATGGATGAATTTTATGAAGAACTATTCAAATTAATTAAAAAGACAAAAAAATAATATGAAAAAAAAGATAAAAAAGAAAACGAAAAGAGATGATGTTACAATTCAATTTGTACCATACTCAGAAATTTCAAATAAAAATACAATAGAGCGTATAAAATTTATAATGAAATTAGTATTGGATAATAAGTTGATAGTTTTACAAGGTAGATTAAAGCCAGACGAAGAAACTCGTCTGATAGAAAATTCTATGACTCTGATAGGAAATATTAAAGGGTTTCAAGGAATAGAAATCGCAACTATATCTAATAATTTTAATGACGGTTTGTTTAATAAAATAAGATATAATATTGCTAAAATATTAATAGGAGAGCAGGATTCTATGACGATAATAGGTCCAGCAAGTGTTGTAAAAGACATGAAAAAGGATCCTTCTAAAATAGAGATTTTGCTTAGAAAATAATAATGTTTATATAGTTATTTTTCATTCGAAAATAAATGGAGAGAAGAGGAGATTTGTTTGTTTTTTTAGTCGCTGTATTGGTTTTGGGAGTGTTTGCATTTCTAGTAGGTATCTCTATTACAGGGAATGTTATTTATAACCCAGAAAGTTTTATCAAAATAAATAATTGTTCCGATTTGCAAAGTATAAAAAATAACTTAAGTGGTAATTTTATCCTTAATAAGGATATTAATTGTATAGACACTTCTTTTGACCCTATTGGGAATTTTACAGATAAATTTACAGGAGTATTTTACGGGAATGGACACATTATATCAAATATTTCAATAGTAGCAAGCTCAGATGATGTAGGGATTTTTGGATACACAGACGGGGCAACATTTGCTAATTTTAGTTTGTATAATATTAGTGTAGAAGGTAATGGCCCAGGAAAAAATATAGGGGTGTTTGGAAATATATTAAATAGTAATTTTTCACATATTAATGCTTCTTTAATCTATGTAGAAGGTAAAAATATGATGATAGGGTTTGTTGGATATTCAAATGGTAGTAATTTTTTAAATATAGAGTTAAATAATGTAACTATAAATGGTATAATTTCTTATTCAAAAGTTGGTGGTTTAGTTGGTAATTTTGAAAATGGGATGATAAGTAATATTGAGATATCGAATAGTAGTATACATGGGAAAAGGGATGTTGGTGGGGCGGTTGGCTATTATAATTCCCCAGGGAAGATATCTAATTCTATAAAAATTTTAAATTCTAATATTTCAGTCAATAGTAGTAATAGTGCCTATATGGGGGGATTAATAGGTACTATGTATTCGGGAAATATTGTTGACTCTTTTGTTTATGGTGGAATAATAAATTCTTCGCATATAGACTCTAAAGATGTGGGAGGGCTAGTAGGACAATTATCTAACCTTGCAAGCATTTCCAACTCTTACTCTAATGTAACAATACAAAATTATGGCAATAATACGGGCGGTATAATTGGAACATATAATTCTATATCAGGAAAGGAGATTTCTAGATTGTATAGCTTAGGAAAAATTGTTGGAAATGATTATGTTGGAGGAGTAATAGGCCACTTAAAAGGAGGAGGGGAATTAAAAGAATCTTATTCTGAATCCAATATTGTGGGGAAAAAATATGTTGGTGGGATAGCTGGGTTGCTAGAAGAAGAAGATTCTCGTATTCTTTCTACATCGTACAATGGAACTATTAATGGTACAGAAAATGTAGGAGGATTAGTCGGACTAAATAATGGTTATATTGTAAATTCTTATTCAAATGGTGTATTCAAGAATGGGAATCCAACAACTTGCACTACTTCATCTAAAATTGGCGGAGTTGCAGGCAGTAATGATGGTAATATCGAAAACTCTTATTCTACGATGGAAATTACAGCATGTAATTATGTAGGAGGATTAGTAGGTTACAATGGAGATGATGGAAAAGTTAGTAACTCATTTTACACAGGTAGTATAAGCAATAATAACAAAACATTCGTCATAGGTAGAGTCAATGGTTCAACCGCATTAGGTAAAATAACAAAACTTTATTATTATAATGATAGTACTAAAAGCGGATATAAATGTTATGCAAATTATTCTACAGGTAGTTCTTATGTACTAACTGATGATCATTGTAGCTCGACAAAAATACTCGACGATTTTAATAACTATAGTTCTTTTGGGAATAATCAATATATATCTTTATGGAACGATCTTGAAACATGGGGGTATTTTATATATGATAATATACAGTTGCCTAAATTTTACTGGCAATCTCAGTGCTTTGAAGATATTCATTGTATGAAATATAGCAAAACTAGTGATTCTGCAAAAAGTTGCTACAATTCATTTTGTATTGACACAACCCCTGTGATAAGTGTATCAAATGAATCTCCACGGGGAAATGAAAAGCTAATAATATCGGAATTAGATACAAAAATTAATTTGTTTGTTAATACATTAAAATTGTCTAAAATAGTAATAGATGCTAATTTTGGAGATTTATATATGGGAGAGTGTGAAGTTTTTGGAGGAAGCTGTTCTAGTGTCTTTAATTTTAGGGATAATTTTAATGAAGGGTTAATTTATGGATTCTCTTTTGAAGATAACAATTTTAACTTTTTAAATGGTAGAAATACTGATATTTCTTTATCAAGATTAGATTATGTTGATGGAAGATATGGGAAATCTATACATTTTACTGAGGGTTCTGAAGCAATAATAGATAGTGACACGCTAAGTAACTTTACAATTGTTTTTTGGTTAAAACCAATGTCTGTAAAAAGCACCGAAACTATTTTATCTAGGAAGGAGCATTCGACTTTTGAAGAAGACTTTTCACTAGAAGTTAAAAATGAAAGTTCTGAAATAAAATTATATTATAATATTGGTTCAGAAGAGTTAGTTCTACCACTAAGTGTGAATAAATGGAATTTTATTGCTTTAGACTTTAATGGTACAACATCGACATTATATGTTCACAATGGGACCATAAATTCAAAAATAAATAATGTTAGCAAAAATGGGATAACAAGAGTAGAAGAACCAGGTTTCTATAAAATATTTCTAGGGAATGAAAAATTATCTAATTCTTCTATTGATGAGTTTAGGTTGTACAATAAATCAGATGTAAATGTGGAGGATATTTTCTATATGGGATTAAAACAGTCTGAGAAATCTGATTGGGATTGGGAATATACATTTCATAAAAAATTAGATGTAGGAACTTATAATTACAAATTCGAAGCGGTGAATGATGTAGGCCAACGTAGTATCTCTGATAAATTTTTCTTTAGTGTAGTGAATTTTTTAGAGGGTAATGGCAGTATTGATAATCCTTTTCAAATATCCAATTGTGAAAATTTAAAAAAAGTGAACGATTTTTTGAGCTCGAATTTTGTTCTATTAAATGATATTAATTGTACGGGAATAAATTACTTTGGAATAGGGAATGACACGCATTCTTTCAATGCAACATTTGATGGGAATGGATATAAAATATTCGGATTAGAAATTTTAAGCTCGGAGGATTATAGTGGGCTATTTAGGAAATTAGAAGACTCTGCATATATATATGATTTAACTATAGAAGATTCTATTATTAATGGAACAAAATATGTTGGGTGTCTTTATGGATATTCTCTTAACGGTAGCTCTGTTGAAAATGTAACATGTAAAAATGTAACAATTGTTGGGAGCAATTATACAGGGGGTTTTGCAGGATACAGCAACTCTTTATCTAAAAATGTTAAAGTGTTATATTCTAATATTATTGGTGCTAATAACACTGGTGGATTATTTGGGTATAGTGGAAATGTAGTTAGAGGTTCAAGAGTAGAAAACACAATTGTTAATGGAACCAATTATATTGGTGGACTGGTTGGTATTAATAATAATACCATATCTTCGACGTTTGTATCCAATACAGTTTTGAACAATATATTAGGTAAAAATAATGTTAGTGGTGGTGTTGTAGGATTAAACAAGGGAATGCTAACAGATAGTTTTTTTTCTGGTGAGGTAAGGGGTGTATTTGATATTGGTGGGCTTGTTGGTGTTAACAATGGAACAGTATTTGATTCTTATTCTAATGCTAGTATTTTTTGCCAGCCTTGCGCAGGAAGTGATAAGATGACAAATTCTGGTGGAATAGCTGGTAAAAATTATGGTAATATATATAATGTTTTTAGCGTGTCATATGTTAATGTCCCGACCACATGTGATGATTCAAATTTATGTGCTGGACTAATAGGTTTCAATAATGGTACGATATTAAATTCATATTGGCTTAATGATACATTAGATAATAAGAAAGCAGAATACTTAAGTTCTTATTGTAATGCTTCTAACTCTTGCATGAGTAATGATTATATAAAAATAGAAGATGATATTAATTATTTCTTAAATTATACTAATGCTCCGATGAATCATACACTTATCGGCGGATGGGATTTTAACAATATATGGAGTTATTATAATAGTGGGGTTAGTTTGCCATTGCTTAAATATGCTTTTGAATGTGTAAATGATAGTCACTGTTTAGATAGCGAGCATTGTATTAGTGGGGCATGTATTAGTACTGTTCCCAAGATGAAACTGGATCCACTGTATTCTACTGAAGAAGGTGCTCGGCTGAATTTATCATCAGATCCTTTGTCGGTATTTGTAAACATAAGCTCGTCAAAATTAGGAAGTGTAAGTGCGACAATAGGCGAATTTAATATAATACAAGATTTGTTTGGTCCATCTTCTGACTTTTTTGATCCTAAAAGAGTAGATTATGATTTGTTGAGTGAACATCTAATTCTAGGTATATCTTTTGATAATAATAGTATAGACAGTTTTGTAGGTGATGACTATAATGGTACTGACAATTATTCTCTATTTGTACCCAATGGCAAATATGGAGGGGCAAGGAGTTTTAATGGAATAAATGCTTCTATAGTTTATCCAGAGAAACATATACCTTATTATGAAAATTTATCTATATTTACTTGGGTAAATTGGGAAGAGGGAAATAAAATACCAATAATTGGCGATGAAGAAGAAAAATGGGGAATTGGTATAAACCAATCTGGAAATGTTTATTATAAAGTTGGAAATGATTATTTTTACTCAGACAGTAATATTATAAATAAAAAATGGAATTTTGTAGGTGTTTTGTTGGAAGAAGGAGTGATTTATTTTTATATAAACGGTAAAAGAATTGATTCAATAGAAGATAAAGAAATATCGGGTAATGTAGATGAAGGGAGTATCCCAGTAGTTGGCAAGTTTAGTAATAATTATGCTAATGGAACAATAGATGAAATATTAGTATTTAATAAAACATTAAACTCTGAAGAAATATTAATGTTATACACTAGTAGGCTTAGTTGGGATGGAAATAACAGTTATTTATTAGCATTAACAGGAAATGAACTAAATTATATAAGTATACCAGATGGGAAGCAAACATTAAAGGTAACAGCATGTAACGATCGAGGAGCTTGTAGTTCATTAACAAGGAACTATATTATTGAAACAGAATCTGTTTATACGCCTCCTACCAGTGGTGGAAGTGGATCAGGAGGAGGTGGTGGGGATAGTTATGAGCCAGGTAACAGCGTTTATTCCATTAGTGACGAGCAACTAAGCAAGGGGCATAAAATAGAACTTAGAGTGGGTGATAAATTTTATTTTAATAAAAATAATCAAAGGTATCATTTTACATTAATAGATAATGTTAACAATTCAACAGAATTGAGATTATCAATACCCTATAAGATATTTAACTTTTCATTATCTGAAGAAAAATTTATAGATTTAACAGAAAATGGGTATAGTGATGTTTCTATAAAGTTGCAGTCCACTAATTCTACTCATGCGAGCTTCCTTGTGAAGTATAGTAGTATGTTAATAAATCCCCCAAGTGAGACTAATGGTAGTAGCGGAGGCAAAGAGGATCATCAGCCACCAGCAGACCTTCCTGGAGAGTATCGACCGACAGAACCTAAAGAAGAAAACCCAGATAAAAAATCTGATAATTTGTTTAATATGATTGGAATACTATTAGGTGTAATAATATTAGTCATTGTAGCAGTTATAGTTATAAGCATAAGAAAGAAAAAAATCGAAGAAGAGAGGAAGAAAAAAACACAAAGGTTACCACCATTATCCATGGGAGGAAACACAAATGCTGGAACTTTAAAAAAACCAACATCTTTATCTCCGAACGCATCAACTGGAATGAAAATGAATATTCCTTTACCTCAGAAAAAAGTTCTAAAAGGTCAAAGGAAAGTAAATGTCCCACAGAGTAAAAATGTAATGCCACCTATAAATAAACCAGAAGTATCCCCACAAATGAATCGGCTTCAGCTAAATGATGCAAAAATTATTAAGGATATAAATGCTTTAATTTTGAAAACTAATGCTCGTATTAATCAAGGGAATTTGTCAGAAGCGAAAATGGTATATAAACAACTGAATGAAAAATACAATTCTTTATCTAAACATAATGAAAATATTTACAAAAAAATATTAGAGTTGTATGAAAATTTTAAAAAGTAATCTTTTTATATTCAGGATGTCTTAACTTTCTATGCCGTACCAATGTGTTCATTGTTCTAGAATTATACCTACAGGGAGTGATGAGATTTTAAAAGGATGTAATAATTGTCATCATAAGTTCTTTTTCTACATAAAAGAAAATATGTTAGGCGAGGTAGAAACTCCGAAACAGGAAGTATTGCCGGAATTAAATGACGAGAGTAAAAAGAAAGTGGAAAGTGATGTGAGAAATATATTAAAGGTTGAAGATGATGAAGACCCAGTTATTTTGGACATTGAATCAATTAGAGTTTTAGGAGAAGGAAAATACGAATTAGATTTAGTATCATTGATAAACAGGAAACCGATAATTTTTAAGGTAGAAGAAGGAAAATATATTATAGATTTTTAGTTATATTTTTATTTAAAATTTTCATCATCTAACTCTATTTCTTCACTCTTTACTCTAACAAGATCAGAGACGCTATCATTTTCAGATAGATTAATAATCTTTACACCTTGTGTAGCTCTTCCCATGATTCTTATATTTTCAAGAGAAAATCTTATGACTATTCCGTTTGTGGTCATAACGACTATGCTATCATCATCTGTAACGCTTGTGGATTTTACTACCTCTCCGGTTTTTTCAGTAATTCTCATATTAATTACTCCTTTGCCTGCTCTTCCTGTCAATCTGTAGTCGCTTATCTCACTACGCTTACCGTATCCATTATTTGTTATTGTTAAAATTGCAAATTTCTCTTTTGAGTCTATAGGCAATACTTCTAAACTAACAACTTTATCATTATCATCTAATTTAATTCCAGTGACCCCATAACTAGCTCTTCCCATAGATCGAACTTCGCTACTATTAAATCTAATGGCTTTACCACTCTTAGTTACTAATAATAATTCTTGATTTTCTTTGATTACCTTTACACTAATCAAAATATCATTTGTTTCTGCTAGTTTTATAGCTTTTATACCACCTTTTCTTGGTGAGTTAAAGGAAGATAGTTCTATTCTCTTAACTATTCCTTTTTGTGTAGCCATCATAAGATAATTTTCAAATTTCTTCACAGCAATGACGCTAGTTATATTTTCTCCCTTTAAATCTAGAATATTAATTATAGCTCTCCCTTTAGAATTTTTGGAGCTAGAAGGAATTTCATGTGCTTTTAACCAATGAACTCTCCCTTTATCTGTAAAGAATAAAAGATAGTCGTGTGTAGAACATGTTATTAACTCGCAAACAAAATCATCTTCGCTTAAATCTGAACCGATTACACCTTTTCCTCCTCTCTTTTGTTCTTTATATTCCTCTACATTGATTTTTTTAATATATCCTTTTTCTGTTATTGTTATAATTACATCTTTTTTATCTATTAAGTCTTCTTCAGAAAAATCTTCTATACTTCCAATTATTTTACTTTTTCTTTTATCTCCATATTTTTCTTTAACTTCATTTAAATCAACTTTTATTATTTTCAATATTTCTTTTTCGTCAGAAAGAATTTTCTTTAAATTTGAGATTAATTTTTCTAAATTGTTTTTTTCTTCTTCTAGTTTTTCAAATTCAAGAGAGGTTAAACTTGATAATCTCATCTCTAATATTGCTTCTGATTGCTTTTGTGTTAATTCAAATTTAGATATTAATACTGCCATTGCATCTTGTTTAGTTTTAGATGCTCTTATCATCTTTATTATTTCGTCTATATTTTTCTGTGCTACTAAAAGCCCATCTACAATATGTATTCTTTTTTCGGCTTTATCTAAATCAAATTCTTTTGCCTTTCTGATTACTTTTTGTCGGTGTGTAACATACACTTCTATTATTTCTTTCAAATTCAATAGTTTAGGTTTTTGTCCAACTAAGGCTAACATATTAGCATTAAAGCTAGTTCTCAAATTAGTGTATTTATATATTCTATTTATTGTAAATCGGGGATCAGAGTATCTTCTTAATTCTATTACAATTCTTATTTTTCCTTTGCTAGATTCATCTCTAATGTCTGAAACATCTGGTAACCTTTTATCTCTGACCAAATTGGCAATTCCTAAAACTAAATCGGATTTGTTAACTTGGTATGGTATTTCGGTTATTATAATTTTTAGTTTGTCAGATTTTTTCTTTGGTTCTTCAACTTCAACCTTTCCATCTATAACAATTCTCCCTCTCCCGGTTTCATAAATCTCTTTTATCTGTCCACTAATTATCCCTCCAGTAGGGAAATCAGGGCCTTTTATTTTAGGGATTAATTCTTTTATGGTGCATTCAGGGTTATCAATATAATGTAATATAGAATCACAAACATTTACTATATTGTGTGTTGGAATATTTGTCGCCATTCCCACAGCTATACCATTTGAACCATTTAGTAACAAGTTAGGTATTTTCGCTGGTAATAATATAGGCTCTTCTAGCGTATTATCGAAGTTCATTCTCATTTCAACGGTATTCTTTTCTATAGAATCTAATAATTCTTCGCTTATTTTTTGCATTTTTGCTTCGGTATATCTCATTGCTGCCGCAGCGTCTCCATCCATAGAACCAAAATTACCTTGTCCTAACACTAATGGGTATCTCATAGACCAATCTTGAGCCATTCTAACCATCGATTCATAAATAGCGGCATCTCCGTGAGGATGAAACTTACCCATAGTATCTCCTACTATACGCGCGGATTTCTTGGTCTGTTTACTAAAACCTAAATTCATTTGATTCATTGCCCAAAGTATCCTTCTGTGTACAGGTTTTAGACCATCTTCTGCACTAGGAAGAGCTCTTCCTACAATTACGCTCATAGCATAATCTAAATATGCTTGTTTCATTTCAGGAGAGATTTCAACATGTATTAGCTCTTTAGCTTCTATTTTTTTTAGTTCTTCTTCTTTTAATTTCAAAAATAATTCTTGTTCATCCTCGGTATCATCTAGGTTATCAATATTTTCTACACCTACCATCTCTATTACTTTAGGGTTGGATTCTTTATTTTCAGAATCAGGGCTTTGTTTTTCTTTTTCTAATTCTTCTAATAGCTTTTTTGTTTCATCAGGCATTTCATATTCATCCATTTAGCACCTCATTATTTAATTTAGATTTTTTTACAGTTAACATTGGAAAATTGTTTGAAGAGTGCTTACATTTATTGCAATACATTTTTGGAACCAATCCAAATAAATTTTGTATTGTAAAAACATATCTTACATCCGTATTTTTGCAGTTAGGACAGAAGTATATATTTACCTTTTTTTTAGAAGTGGAGTTTGTTTTTTTGTTCCTCATCTTATAGGTCCACCTCCGCATATTCTGCGTTTTCTTCTATGAATTGTCTTCTAGGCGGCACAACATTTCCCATAAGTAAAGAAAATGTTTCGTCTGCCTCTATAGCATTAGAAGTAGAAATTAACTTTAACCTACGCGTCTTAGGGTTCATGGTAGTATCCCATAATTGTTCATCATTCATTTCCCCTAACCCTTTGAAACGGCTAATCTCAGCTTTTTCTCCTAACGTCTTTTTTATTTCATTTAATTCTTCGGTTGTGTATACATAACTTATTTTACTACCTCTTTTAATAGAATATAGTGGGGCGACAGCTACAAATATTTTATTTGCTTCAATTAGTCGTGGCATATATCTAAAAAAGAATGTTAAAAGCAATGTTTTAATGTGTGCACCGTCTACATCAGCATCTGTCATAATGATAACTTTTCCATACCTTAATTTTTCTATATCAAAATGTTCTCCAACGCTTGTTCCTATTGCTGTTATTAAATTTGAAATCATCTCACTGTCTAAAGCTCTAGTTGGGGAGCTTTTTTCTACATTTAAAATCTTACCTCTTAATGGAAGTATAGCTTGAGTGTTTCTATCTCGTCCTGATTTTGCAGTTCCACCAGCAGAATCTCCCTCTACAATATATAATTCTGTTTCATCAATTTTCTTAGAAGAACAGTCTGCTAATTTACCAGGTAGCCCGCTTGTCGTTAAAGCATTTTTTCTTCTTACTAAATCCTTTGCTTTTTTTGCAGCTTCTCTTGCTTTTAGGGCACTAATACACTTGTTAATTATACTCTTAGCTACTGTAGGATTTTCTTCAAAAAAATCTGAAAGTGAAGACATTGTAATTGATTCTATAACACCACGTATTTCTCCATTTCCTAGTTTTGTTTTTGTTTGTCCCTCAAATTGGGGTTCTTTTAGTTTTAATGAAATTATCGCAGTTATTCCTTCCCTAACATCATCTCCAGAAAGTTTTTGGTCTTTTTTTAAAATATTATTTTTCGTAGCATAATCGTTAATGGCTCGGGTTAAAGCCATCTTGAAACCTAGTACATGCATTCCACCTTCTATGGTGTTTATAGAATTCACGAAACTCTGGATATTTTCATTGTATGAGTCAGTATATTGAATAGATATTTCTGCGATTGTAGTATCTTCTTGTTTTTTAAAATAAATTATTTTTGAGTGGATAGGGTTTCTTGTTTTGTTTAAATATTTTACAAACTCTTGTATGCCACCTTCATAATGGAATTCTTCTCTTTTGTGCTCATTACCTCTGTTGTCTTCTAGTATTATTTTTAATCCAGCGTTTAAGAAGCACATTTCTCTAAAACGCACAGCTAAGGTTTTATAATCAAATTCAGTAGAAATAAATATTTCGTCATCAGGCAAAAAGGTTACTTTTGTTCCCATAGGCCCATTCTTATAAGTACTAATAATGTGTACATCATTAATAGGTTTACCAATTTTATACGATTGTGTATATATGTTACCGTTTTTTTTAACTTCTATAGTCATTAACTTAGAAAGAGCAGCTACAACAGAAATTCCTACACCGTGTAACCCACCACTTACAGCATAAGCTTTTCCATCAAATTTTCCTCCAGCATGAAGTTTGGTAACGATTATTTCCATTGCAGGCCTTTTGTAAACTGGGTGAATATCTACTGGCATTCCTCTACCGTTATCTTCCACAGTAACAGAATTATCTGGGTTCAAAGTAACAATAATGGTGTTTCCAAATCCAATCATATGCTCATCAATAGAGTTATCTACAACTTCCCATATTAAATGATGTAACCCAGGCTTATCAGTAGAACCAATATACATTCCTGGTCTTTTTCTAACAGCTTCAAGACCTTCTAATACCTTAATGTTTTCCGCAGAATAATCATTTTTAATCATAAAATCACCTTTACTATTCTAAAAACAAATTAACATTTATAAAGGTTTTGTGTGTTTTTATCGTCGATAAACGCAAAATTAGGAGACTTTTTTAGTATTTTAAAAAATAATAAAATAAAAGAAATACTTAGTTATGTTTTATTAAAATGTCGAACGGTTTTTGGTAAAAATTATATTTTTATATCGCTTATATTTACATAATTTATCTTTTCATCTTCAACATATGCTATGTCAAACTTATTTTTATTGAAATTTTCTCCTTGCATTTCCTTGAATATTGACAGTATATTTTTTATTGCTTCTTCACGAGTAGAATCTTTCTTGTATTTTAATCTTAACATCTCTTTGATTTTAACATCATTTTCTCCAATTGCGTTTGAATAATATTTAAGATAACTGCCTGTGACTTCAGATGTGTACAAGTATGATTCTCCTTCAATATTACCCGCTATCATCATAGCTACACCAAAAGGTCTTGCTCCACCATATTGAGAAAATTGTTGCTTGATATCTGCAACTTCCTTTACTATTGACTCTATAGCTACTGGGGTATCATATGTTAGTCTATGTCTTTGAGCAGATATTCTTGCTCGGTCTATTAGAACTCTAGCGTCGCTACTAATTCCGGCACTTACACAAATAATATGGTTATCTATTTCATTTATTTTATTTGCAGAATTACTTACTACTAGAATGTCGTTTATTCTTTGATCTGAAACTATAACCACGCCGTTATTGTATACCCATCCAATAGATGAACTTCCCAGTCTTATTGCTTTCTCAGCATACTCTACTTGCAATATATGTCCATCTGGAGCAAACATAGTTGCTGCTCTATCATATCCCATTTGTTGATGCCTTGTTTCATCCATGTTATTAAAAGTGTTAAATTAATATTTAAGTTTTATGCTTGGTCTTTTGTTAGAGTTATCTCAAGTGAAGATACACAAACCTTTTTACCATCTTCTCTTTCAAATTCCTCAGAGTCAATTTTAATGTCCTTGATGACAACCTTTTGATCTATAAAGAATTTTCTTTTTGCTACTTCTACAACATCTACAGCTTTTGATATAAATTTCCCTCTAGACTTCACAATGACTTCACTCATTCCATTATTGAATTGGACGATTATACCAGTAACATAATTCATAAAAGGCTTACTTCCTATCAGAATACAGTTATCATTACTCTTTTCCATCTTGTTCAGGTATTATTTTTTTGTTGTTTTTATTTATCCTTGCTATGTATCCAGCGATTTTGTTCCTTAATTTTTTACTAGGTAATGTGGTATTTCCTAGTGCTTTTTTATTGTCTTCAAAGTTATCTGTGAAACTTTCTTTACTTGATTCTACTAATTTTCGAGATGTTCTTTTAATTAAAGTTGACTTAATTCTCCCCATAATAACAATTATAAAAATGTGCTTTATAAGTATTTCGTAAGTATGATATTGTCTTATGGTATATTTTTCATAATAAAAAACAAATGGCCTTTGTGGTATTTGTCTATAGACATAGTGTCTATAATATTGAAAGATTTTTTAATTTCTTCTATACTTTGATTGATTATAAATTCTTTTTTTGATAAACTAAAAGTTTTTAGAGATAATAGAATTTTACAATCGTTGTCAACTATTTTAGAGGCTGATTTGATTATTTCTACTTGGTCAATAGAGGGAATATCTTGAAATAAGATGTCAATTTTAGTATTGTTAATTTTTGATTTAATGTATTCTATATCATGTGCGTCTACAAAAAGTGGTATAACATTATTTCTTTTTTCGGATAATCTAATTAGAGGTATTGCCATGTTTATTGATTTCTCAACAGCGAAAATCAATCCGCTAGTCGCTTTACTTAATTCACTTATGGTTGTTCCAGAAGATGCTCCCAAATATAGTATATTTTCATGTCCCTTTAAGCCAATATTCATGCTTAGTGTTTCTGCTGCTTTCCATTTGCTTTTATGTGGATCTAAGTTCATATAAGCCTGTACCGAGATTCGAACTCGGGACCTCCACATTACCAATGTGGCGCTCTACCAATACTGAGCCATACAGGCATGCATTTTAAATCAAATCTTGGTTTAAATAATTATCAATTAATAATTCGAAAGAAATAAAAATACACATGAGTTGTAAACTTTATGAAGGAGGCTCGTGATTTTTTTAATAGTAAATCTTTTGTAGTTGTAGGTGCTAGTAGAAATAAAAATAAGATAGGGAATATAATATTTAGAAATTTACTAAATTCAAAAGTAAAGGTTTTTGGTGTGAATCCAAAAATAGAACAATTATTGAATCAGAAAGTATACAAAGATGTTTATTCTGTTCCTTCAAGCATTGACTGCGCTATAATTGCTACACCTAAAGAAACGGTACCCTTATTGTTAAGACAAATAGGAGAAAAAAAAATACCTTTTGCAATAATTATTTCATCAGGGTTTGGAGAGACAAATAATGATAAGTTAGAACAAAGGATTTTGCAGATAGCAAAAGAAGAAAGTATTAGATTATTAGGACCTAATTGTTTTGGATATGTTAACAGTGAATTAGGAGTTAATACTACTTTTTTTGAGGGAGAAATTAAAAAAGGAAATATTGGATTTATATCACAATCTGGAGCAATTAGTGCAGCACTGATGGATAAAATCGGAAAATTCTCAAAATTAATAACATTAGGAAATGCGATTGATATTGGATTTAGTGAAACATTAAAATATTTAATAGAAGATAAACAAACTTCTGTAATTTGTATGTATATTGAAAGCTTAACAGCAAGAGAGGGACAAAAATTTATAGAAATAGCTAAGAAGTCATCAAAACCGATTATTGCTTTAAAAAGTGGAAAGACAAGGGCAGGACAAAAAGCAGCGAGTACCCATACATCAGCGTTAGCTACAGATTCTAAAATATATTCTGGTATTTTTCAGCAATCTAAAATAATTGAGTGCACATCTATTTCAGAAATGTTTCAAATAGCTTTGGTTGTAACAAGATACCCAAATATTCAAAATGATTTTGTAATCTTAACAAATGCAGGAGGTTTTGGGGTATTGACGAGTGATTATTGTGAGAAAAGTAATCTTAATTTAACAAATTTGAGTAAAAATACATTGACAAATTTAAGTAAAGTTTTACCTGAAAATTGGAGTAAAAATAACCCTATAGATATAATGGGGGATGCAGATTCTGAAAGGTATAGAAATGTTCTAGACATATTAGCTAAAGATTCAAGTGTGAAAAATTTGATAGTTATATTAACTCCACAGTATATGGCAGAGCCGGCTAAAACAGCAAAGATTATTTCTGAGGTAAGAAAACCGATTTTTAGTTGTTTTATTGGTGGAGAAAAATTGGGAAAAGCATTAGAGATATTTAGGCACAACCAAATAATTAATACTAACGAGCCAGAAAAATTATGTACAATATTAGAAAGGATAATTCATAAGCAGTTATCCGAATAAATCTATGTCAACGCCGACAACCCCTTTTAGATATTTTTCTAAACCGACCTCTATTGAACTATCAGATTTTAAGTATAAATTTCTATCTTTTTTAAATTGATGATTGTTCACATCGTATATTTTATTTGGCTGATAGATATTTGATTTAGATGATAAAAAAGAAAAAAAATCATAATGAAGTCCGTTAGTTTTTGAGATACCTCCGTAGAATAAATTCTTTAACTCCAGTATGGGCTCGAGCTGTTCATATATTCTTTCTCTTATTCTCTTTATTTCACGTGGCTCATTTAATATCATAAAAAGATATTCATATCTAAATAACTCTTGTATATCGGTATTTGTAAACTTGTTATATCTAATCATTCTTTTAACCATATTCAAAATTAAATAAATACTACTACTACTTTATTTTTTTTATTTCTTCAATAGAACTGTTTATTTCTTTTTCTATTTTGGAAATTGTTTCCTTTAATACTTTTTTAGGGTTGTCTGCTTCTATATGTAAAATTGGGCTTTCCGAAGGATGCTCTCTTTTCCAGACAGCTAGTTTCGCACCATTTTTATTTAGATAAACTCTTAACAACTCAACTACAGTAAGGTTATCGATTTCTAAATCTAGAACATTTTTTTCATCTTTTAATATATTTATTTCCATATGATAAAGATTGAATTTATATTTAAAAGGCTTTTGATTGGTTGTGATAATGTGAAGCTTTTTATAATGTTAATTTTATAATTATAATATGTGGAGGTGCCGGAGTGGCCAAACGGGCTGGACTTAAGATTCAGTGGCTTATGCCTTCGGGGGTTCGAATCCTCCCCTCCACATGGATTTTATAAGAATTATTTTATTTCTTCGCTTAGTATACTTCCATGAGTCATATTGTTAATGGAATCGTAAAAGTTCATAATTAATCCACTTGGGACTTCTACTATACAAGTTAAATCCCCATTATTTTCCCAATTTTCACTAGCTATATATTCTTTTAAAATACCATATACTTTTCCAGTGTACATAACAGGTACCTTTAGCCTAACTTTTTTCTTATCTATTTTTATAGGCAGAATTTTTGAAAGTTTGTCTATTATATCATTTATTTGAGAATCAATAGGTTTGTTTTTCACATCAATACGAGCTTCTTTTAATGCTGTAGATATTCTATCTGCAGTATATAGTCTTCCTTCTGGACTAGTTGCATTTTTAGATAAAAAATCAATTATTTGTTTATATTTTTTATCTTGCTCTTCTTTCATAAATTGAATAGGTTTCTCAATTGTTCCATTTTTAATTATTTTTTTAGCAACTTCATGTATGTCAGAAGTCTCGAAGTTAATTATTAAATCGTCTTTGGAAGCTTGTTCTCCACTTTTTAAATTGTAAAATATATAATCAGTTAAAAGAGCTTGCGAAACATCTCCAGTATCTTTTGAGACTTTGATGGCTTCTTCTAAGTCAACTAATATTTCAAAATGCTTTCCTCCTCTTCTTATTCTTGCAGTTGTTTCTGTCATATTTACTTTAATACACATGCGTTTTTATTCTTTTTGTTTTGGATTCATTAAACAAAAATTTAAAAGTACTCAAATCTTTGTTTAAAAGTCAGTGGGATAGCTAATTACTAAATGAAACTTAGATGTTTGACCAATGTAAAATGATTGGTGTTTAGTAAGGAAGGTCCGCACATCCTTTGTTAATTTATTAACAAAGAAAGATTAATCATGAAAGTGATCGGCGGTGACGTCGGGCTCTGGTATAGAGACGAGCACATTTATTTGTGGTGGAACGAACATCCTAATTGATGCAACCGAAGTTTCCTCGGGCTTAGTCAGATATTAGCATAAACGGTCTGAATACGGCGTTTAACAGAATGTGGCCTATTTCTCACTGACTTTTAATTATGGTAAAGAATTTAAGAGTACATACTTGTGAGCATATATTAAATCAAGTACTAATTAAAATGTTTAATTGTAGTCGTTCTTATAAAACTCATTTTAGTGATAATAAGGGAAAGTGTGATTATCATTTAATAGAAGAGCCTTCAGATATATCTTTAATAGAAAAGGAAGTAAACATCATGATAAAAAAGAATTTACCCATTAATATAAAATTTTTAGATAGAAAAGATATTAGTGATGATATTGATTTGAGAAAGCTTCCCGAGGGTGTTAAAAAAAATATTAGGATTGTCTCCATTGGCGAATTTGATTCTTGTCCATGTATAGGAGAGCATGTTAAAAATACTTCAGAAATAGGAGTTTTTAAAATAACTTCTAGTAATTTCAAAGATGGGAAACTAAGAATAAATTTTAAATTAGAATAAAAAATCTATATTTATTTCAAAAGCAACTACAGGCATTTTTATTTTCCAATTTTTTAATACTCTAGGAGATATCTCTCCCATTTCACCTATTATTTGGTTATTAACCTTTATTATCGCACCACGACCATTGATATACGCTGGGTGTTCATCATTATTTACTATTTCATATTTTTTATCAAACATTTTAAAAAGATAGTCTAGTATTTGTTTTGCTTCAGTAAAAGTTGCTGTTTCATTTGTTATCGATACGACAAGTTTTTCTCTTTCATTTATCCCAGTGTTTGAATTTATGTCTTTTTGGAAAACTTTTCCGATTTCAAATGTCTTTTGAGGATAGGCGGAATCCGAATTCTCTGATAAAATTTGTAGGCTATTTGAAAGCATATCTATACGCAATATATCTTTTTCTGTTTTAGATTTTTCGACCTCTATAAAATCATTTAAATTATAATAAATTTTTTTTATATCTTTTTTTGTGGTTAAATGAAAAGAAGAAGTTTCTATTAGACCTAACCCAACTAGTGCTTCAGATATTTTTCTTTTTATAATTGCTTTTTTATCTTCTTCAGCGATTGTTGATATTTTTGGCAATATAGGTTTAAAATTATCATAACCATACGCTATTGCTACCTCCTCTGTTAAATCAATCCAATGCAATATGTCTGTTCTATATGGTGGAATTAGTGCAAAGTTTTGCCCTTTGTTTTTTTCAGAGCCAAGCCCCATTTTAGATAATAATTTTTGGATTTCTTTTTCTGAAAGATTAAGTCCTAAAACCTTATTTATGTCAGATGTTTTGAAAGGCATTTTTTCAAATTTTAGATTAGGAGATATAGAATTATTTTCTTGTTTGTCGATAATATTCATTGTGTATATTTTCCCTCCCATTAGGTAAAGTGTTTGGGCTAATATATTGAGTGCTTTATTTAAAAAATATGTCTCAAAACCAGAACATTCTATAAAGATATCCTTTGTTTTTTTAGTGATTCTACCAGTTTCTTCAGAGTTAATTATAGGTGGCATACTTAATATTTTATTCTGTGCATCTACAAATATTGGATACACATCGTTTGCTTTAAGGAGATTAGCATATTCGATTCCAACTGGGTGTTGCCTTAAAATTTGTTTTCCATTTAAAGTTTTTTCAGAGTCTAATGGTTTAAATTTTATATTTTCTGGAGATTCAGCTTTAAATGTTATTGGTAATGTTATTTTTTCTAGAGGATATATTCCAATTGCCAATTTTTTTCTTTTTCTTCCAATAGAGTTATGCAATTTTTCTTGCAAGTCTATAATACTTTTAATCCTTTCTTCTGTAAAATTTAAACCTTTAACAATCGCGCAAACAGTGTATGGCCTTACTGTCTTGACAGATTTATCAATTGTAACAGTAAATTTTTTTTCTGGTTTGTATGTTCTGAAATTTAGTATTTTAGATTTCCCATGATATTGGTTTACCGCTAAAGAAAAATTTTCTAAGGAGAGCAAATCTGGCCTATTTGGGAATATTTCTATAGAAATATCTTCTTTTGATACTTCTTCAACGGGAGTGCCCATATCTGTGATTAATTTTTGCATGGCTTCGTTAATTGCACCAATTTTTTTTTCTAAATTATTTTTATCAAGTGTCAAGATAGTCATATGAGAAAGTGGTATTAATATTTTATAAATCTTTCAATCATGTATTAAATTCTTGAACAATAAAAGGAGTTATTTTTTAATCCAAGAAGTGATTTTATCTTTCCAAGATTCTTTTTGTTTATTCCAATCTATCTCTTCAACAGTAATATTTGTTTTATCGATTTTTATGACATTACCTACTGTTTGCACTGTACTTTTTCCAATATCCCAAAGTTCGGATACTGTGTTGCCTAGCCATCCGAAATACATGTAGACCATATTTACTATTTCTTTTGGGGAAGATGTGTCTATACTTTGTGACTTAAACATATTATACATAGATACTCCTAATAAAAGTAAAAACAATAACAGTATTATCGTTTTAATTGTCTTTGCATGATGTTCAAACTTTAGAAATATAGCTAATATTAAAAGAGATATTATTATAACTATCCATGGAATTACCATGATAAAGAGCGTCGTGCTAAATATATAAGATTTACGGAAGGATATAATTAAGGCAAGATTTATATAATATAATTTCATTTAAAAAATAATGGCTTTAAAATCAACAGTTTTTAAACAGTCTATAAAAAAAGTAGGTTATTGGAACTATAAGGATTTATATGGGTTTATTTTTGGATGGCTTAGAGATAACGGGTATTCAGTCAAAGAGTCGGAATATACAGAGAAGAACTCAGATTTTGGTAAAGAAATATCTTTATCCTGGGAAGCGAATAAAAAGGTAACTGACTATTTCAAAAATGTTATTTCCCTGAGATGGAGTATCTTAGGAATGAATGATGTTCAGATAGAGCGTGCTGGGAAAGTAGAAAAAACGAATAAGGGTGAAGTTAAAATAGAAATATCTGCAGACTTAGTAAAGGATTATGACGATAAGTGGGAAACTACAATGTTTAATAAAATGTTAAGAGGGTTTTATGATAATTATATAATAAGGAGCACGACAGATGAATATGAAGGGAGGGCTTCTGGAGATGCTAGAGAATTGGTTAGCCAAGTAAAATCCTTTTTAGAATTATAACAAGCATTAGAAATATTTATAAAAGATGAAATGCTAAAATACAAATATGGTTAAGGAAAAAAATGTTACAATAAGTGAACATCGTTATACTCGTGGAAGTGGTAAGTTTAATTTTAACGCAATATTGAAAGACAAATGTAAATTCATATCGATAATTTTAGTTACATTGTTATTGATTTTAATAGTAGTTAATGTCTCTATGACAGGGAAAGTAATTAGTGCTAAAAAAGCAGAAAGTTTGATTAAAGAATTTGCAGAAATGCAAGGATTAGAAGTTGATAAGTACACTACAAAAATGGAAAGTGGTGTTTATTCTATAACTACAACAGTCGATGGGCAAGAGTATTCTCCTATTTATTTGACGGCTGATGGAAAATATATTGTGTATGGAAGTTTAATCCCTCTTAAAGAACTATTTGAAGAATATGGGGAAGGATCTAGTGTTACAACAGAAATAGTAAGGAGCGAAAGACCTTCCGTGGATTTATTTGTTATGACACATTGTCCATATGGAACACAGGCTGAGAAAGGATTCTTGCCAATTGCTAGGGCGTTAGAAGATAAAGCAGATATGAATATTAGATTTGTACATTATTTTATGCATGATCAAGAGTATGATGAAACTCCTAGACAAATATGTATAAGAGAAGAACAAAAAGCTAAGTTCTTGGATTATTTAGATTGCTTCTTGGAAGGAGATGGTGTTGATGTTGGTGGATATATGGCTGAAGGAAATGACCCAGAATTATGTATGAAGAGAGTTGGAGTAGATGTTGATGCTGTTAACAGTTGCATTGATAGTGGTGATTGGGAAGATTATTACCAAGAAGATTCTATGTTGAGCCAACTTTATGGAGTGCAAGGAAGTCCTACATTAGTAATAAATGGTGCACAAGTTAGTTATGGTAGAAGTGCTGCTAGCTACCTAGAGGGTGCATGCTCTGCATTTTTGGAAGAGCCAGAAGAATGTAACACTTTAAGTGCAAGTAGAGAAACTCCAGGAGTATACTTTGGTTGGACTAGCACAGCAGGAACGACTTTATCTGGGCAGTGCTAATTAATTTTTTAAACTATTTTCTTATAATACTACTATGGATATAGAAAAAATTGTTAAAGAAACAATAAAGGAGCATGATTTATGTAAGAGGGAAGAGAAAATATTGGTTGCTTTGTCTGGAGGAAAAGATTCTACAGTTGTCTTATATGTTTTGCATAAATTAGGATATAATGTAGAAGGATTAATGATTGATTTGGATCTAGGAGAGTGGAGCAAAATACATAGCAAGAATATGACAGATTTTTGTAATGAATATAATATAAAACTTCATATTATAGAACTAAGGGAGGAATTGGGGCAAGGCATATGTTTTATTAAATCTGTTTTAAAGAAAAAAAAGAATTTAACTGGTTGTAGTGTTTGTGGGACATTGAAAAGATGGATATTGAATAAATACGCTCTAGAATTGAAGGCAGATAAGCTAGTTACAGGCCATAACTTAGATGATGAGACTCAAAATATATTAATGAATTTTTTGAAAGGGAATATACTCCTTGGAATTAATTCTTCTCCTTCTGCTGGTGGGAAAAGTGTTGATGGATTTGTACAAAGGATAAAACCTCTATTCTTTATTCCAGAAGATGAGATAAAAAAATATGCTAAAGACAAAAAATTTAAAATATTATATGATAGGTGCCCTTGTGCCTTTGGAACTTATAGGGTTGAGACAAGAGGGTGGACCAACAATTTAACAAACGATGAAAAATTGAGAATAGTAAAAAATTACCAAAAACTTCAAAGTGAAATGAGGAAGGAAAATAAATTACCAATTAGAAAATGTATAACTTGTGGGCAACCTTCAAGAAACGAGAAATGTAACTTCTGTAATATGATAGGTAACATTTAATTTTTTTAAAATCTATAATCTTTTTTCTAATTCTTTTATTCTATCCCTTATGTATATTGCTTTTTCAAAATCAAGCTTTTCAGCAGACATCTCCATTTCTTGCTGAAGTTTAATAATTAGATCCGGAATTTCAGGAGTAGGAATGTATTTTGTTTCTTTTATTTCTATTTCTTTTTTCTTTATTGGTTTTATAATGCTTTTAGGAGTAATATTATGTTTTTTATTATATTCTAATTGCAGGCTTCTCCTTCTTTGTGTTTCTTGAACTGCTCTTTTAATTGACTCAGTCATTATGTCTGCATATAGTATGACTCTTGCATCTCTGTTTCTAGCTGCTCTTCCAATTGTTTGTATTAAACTTTTATCATTTCGTAGAAATCCTTCTTTGTCAGCGTCTAAAATTCCAACTAATCCTACTTCGGGTATATCTAATCCTTCTCTTAATAAATTAATCCCAACTAGAACATCGAATTCTCCTAATCTTAATTCTCTTATTATTTCTGTTCTTTCTAGCGTTTTTATCTCTGAATGCAAATATCTTGCTTTAATTTTTTCTTCAGAAAGATAGTTTGTTAATTCTTCAGCCATTTTTTTTGTGAGAGTAGTAAGTAACACTCTGTTTCCTTTTTCTATTTCAGAATTAATTTCTTTTTTAATGTCAATTATTTGATTCTTTATGGGTCTTATAAAAACTTCTGGGTCTACTAGTCCTGTTGGACGGATTATTTGTTCGACAATTTTATCACTTTTAAGCATCTCATAATCTCCTGGAGTAGCGGAGACGAAAACAGTTTGAAACTTTTGATTAATTATTTCTTCAAATTCTTTAAACTTTAGAGGACGGTTATCATATGCGCTTGGTAATCTAAAACCAAAATCTATTAAGTTTTTTTTACGGGCTCTATCTCCATTATACATGCCATGTAATTGTGGTATTGTTTGGTGACTTTCATCAATTATTATCAGTGAATCTTTTGGAAAATAATCTAATAGACAAAAAGGGCGCTCTCCCTCCTTCCTTCTATCAAAGTGTCTTGAATAATTCTCAATACCCTTACAATAGCCTGTTTCTTTTATCATGTCTAGATCATGCAATGTTCTTTGTCTAAGTCTGTAAGATTCCAACATCTCCATTTTAGGTAAGACTTCTTCTAACTCTTTTTGAATACTGGATAGTGCAAAATCCAAATCATCTGTATTGACCATGAAATGTTTTGCTGGGTATATAGCATAGTATTCATAGGTATCTATTTTTTCTCCCGTAATTTTATCTATCTCGTATATTTTCTCTATCTCATCACCAAAAAACTCTACTCTTATAATATTTGATTCTGATGCCGGTATAAAATCTACGACATCACCTTTAACTTTGAATTTACCTGATGTAAGCTCAACATCATTTCTCTCATATTGAGAATTCACTAGATTTTCTATTAGCTTCTTTCTAGTATATCTATCCTTAACTCTTAAACCAAATCTGAATTTTTCAAAATTTTCTGGTCGCCCTAACCCATATATACAAGAAACAGAAGAAACAACTATAACATCATTTCTAGATAATAATGAAGAAGTGGAAGATAACCTTAGTTGATCTAGTTTTGGATTGACTGCCGAATCTTTTTCTATATATTGATCAGTTGCTGGCATATAGCTTTCTGGTTGATAAAAATCATAATAAGAGACAAAATATTCTACTCTATTTTTTTGGAAAAGTCCCTTTAATTCTTCATATAATTGAGCAGCAAGTGTTTTGTTATGGGCCAAGACTAGAGTAGTCTTTTGTGTATTATTTATTAAGTTCGCTATCGTAAAAGTTTTTCCACTTCCAGTTACTCCGAGCAGAGTTTGTGCCTTATGATTATCTCTGACTCCGGTA
The DNA here is from genome assembly GCA_964655925.1 of Candidatus Woesearchaeota archaeon. Taxonomy (GTDB): domain Archaea; phylum Nanobdellota; class Nanobdellia; order Pacearchaeales; family GW2011-AR1; genus JAGVXH01. The sequence continues at coordinate 28,533 of CAZZNU010000003.1, forward strand.
GTTAATTCTTTTATAGCATTAATTTGAGATCCGGCTGGTTTTAAGTTGGTAGTTATAGCGTATTTATTGTATTCCATAATAAAATATATAGATTATCATTTAAATGTGATTCTGTAAAGATATGCCTAATCTCTAGAAATAATTATTAAAGAAGAATGTTTTTCTGGTACACTTCCGATACCTTTTTGAGCCTTATAATTTAATCCTTCGTCTAAATATAATTTCATAACACCTTTTCCTGAAACAGAAATATATCTATTAGCATCTACATCTAATTTTGCGACTCCATTGTCAATATGAGAAAAAAATTTGTTATAATTAAATGTTCCAAATGTTCTTGTGTTGTTTATATTTGGATTTTTTATTAATTCTATCTCTAAATTAGATTGTTTATCTTTCTTACTTATTTTCATTTGATTAAATGGTATTAGGAGTGGATATGCTGAACTGCACACTATATCGTTCTCTTTTATGTATGAACTAACTGATTTATACAGCGGGATTAACTCGTTCCCTCTAATAGATAAATAATCATCGACTAAAATTGCTAAATCTGTTTGCTTACCTTTGAAATTTATATGATCATTCTCTATTATATTTTCTATTTCTTCAGGGGTAGCTAGTTTCCACCCATCTTCATAAAGTTGGAGATATTGATTTAATGCTATTAGTTTTCTTGCACTTGTTTTTGATTCTAAACCGTCTTTTTTTATCTTCAGAAGACTATTACCTGAAAAACATTTATCTATATAAGTATTGTATCTTCTTCTCATGTTATCAGATAAAATTTGATATTCCATAGGAGAAAACGAATATTACTTGTTTTTTAAATATTTTTATTCTTTAAAATATATGATTTAAGGAGAAAGTCTGGTTCTATCTCTTGGAAAAAGTACTACTTCTCTTATATTATTGATTCCTATAATTAACATAGTTATCCTTTCTAGTCCCATTCCCCATCCAGCGTGTGGAGGTGCTCCGTACCTAAAACTGTTTATATAATCTTTAAAATTTTCTGGATCCAGGTTTTTTGAAATTAATCTTTCTTTTAGTAAGCCTGGTATATGTATTCGTTGTCCACCTGAAGAAACTTCCATTCCATTGTATATAGCATCGAATCCATGGCTTGAATTTTCGCCTTTTGGCATAATATAAAATGGTTTACCCTTGATTGGCCAGTCATGAACAAAAACAATTGTGTTTGGGAACAACTCTCCTAACTTTCTTTCTCCTTCAGGCGTTAAATCTAGCTCCTCGGTATGAATATTATTTTCTTTTAATAACTTATTTGTTTCTTCAAAGGTCATATATTTTATCTCGGGGATTTTTGGACTTATATTTAGTATAGATATTTCTTTTTGGTTTTTTTCTATAACTTTTTTTACGAAAAATTGAATACACTTAGCTAATACATCCATTACCTTAAACTCGTCTGCGAATCCCTCTTCATAGTCAAATTGTCTTGACTCATTTAAGTGTCTCAGAGTATTATGTTTTTCAGCTCTCCATACAGTAAAAAGTGCAGAAACTTTTCCTAAAGAGCATGCGAGCATTTGTTTGTATAACTGACAACTTTGAGATAAATAGGCATCTTTTTCAAAATATTTTAATTTATACATTTCTGTTCCTCCTTCAGAACTAGCACTTATTATACTTGGAAATATCGCATCTATAGCTCCTTCTCTTTCCATAAATTCTCTAAAAGCGCTCATAATGGTAGCTTCAATTTTAAAAATTGCCTGAACTTTTGGTTTTCTTATGTCTAGAAACCTATAATCTAAACGGTTAGAAAGCTCAGTTGTCGAAGTCTTTTCATTTACTAGAATAGGAAGTGGTTCAGCCTTAGATATTATTTTTATATCGTGCAATTCTATCTCTATATGTTTTTCTGCAAACTCAGCTTTAATATTTGCACTTTTTACTGTGCCTTTTAACTCAACGGCTGTTTCTAAAGTTAATTCATTAAAAATTTCATCTAATTTTGATCCTTTTATTGTGCATTGAACGATCCCAGAAATATCTCTAATTAATAAAAATTTCATTTTTGAAATATCTCTTTTTTCGTATACAAAACCTTGTAATAAAACTTCATTATTAACTTCTAGATTTTCTATTAATGTTCTTTCCATCAAAAATTAAATTAAAATATGTTTTTAATTCTTTCTAGTATACTTAATTGTAAACTAGTCAATAATTCTATAAATTAGAAGGTTGGGAAGAGATTTACCCCACACTTAAAAATATTTATAAACGCATAAATCCTATTCGTGGTAAGGAGTACGATGGCTTATATTAAAATTGTAAAAAAAGGTGGGAAAAAATATGGACCTTATCTATATGAAAGTTATCGTGATTCTGAAGGGGTTGTAAAAAAAAGGTATTTAGGTAAAGTAGAGAATGAAAAAAGAAATAATAAACCTCTAATTCTAGGTATAATATTGCTTTTAGTTTTAGGAATTTTTGCTGGCTTGTATTTTATAAATAATAATTTTATCAAGGGAGGAGTAAATCTCGTTGGATTTGTGGTTAGTAGCGATCAGTCTACGGATAATCAGTCTACAGTTGGCGGTGATCAGTTTACGGATGATGAGTCTACGGTTGACGGTGAACAGTCTACGGTTGACGGTGAACAGTCTACGGTTGACAGTGATCAGTTTTCAGGTGACGAGTCTACGGTTGACGGTGAACAGTCTACGGTTGACAGTGACCAGTTTTCAGATGATGAGTCTACAGTTGACGGTGACCAGTTTACGGATGATGAGTCTACAGTTGACAGTGATCAGTTTACAAGTGATGAGTCTACAGTTGGCGGTGAACAGTCTACGGTTGACAGTGACCAGTTTTTAGATGATGAGTCTACAGTTGACAGTGATCAGTTTACAAGTGATGAGTCTACAGTTAACAGTGAACAGTTCACAGATAATCAGTTCACAAACAATCTAGCATCCGACCGTACAATTTACAGAGAGAGAGTAGTCGTTGGTCGTCCGGTAAAGTGGGTTGTTGTTGTTAATTCTTCTAATGAGAATATTAGTGAAGAAGTGAATTTACCTTTGAATATTGAAAATATTAGTGTGGTAAAAGGAGATATAGAGGTGGATAAATTAATCAATGAAATAAATAAAAGTTCTGTTGATCTTGATGGTGACGCAGTTTTGCGTACTGCTTTTACTGGAAATGTGGTGTCTGGTCCAAGGTTTAACTTAATTTCAAATATGTGGATGAAAATAAAGAGGTTATTTAGGATTACTGGGAATGTTATTGATGAGTATGAATTAAATAGAGAAGATAAAATAAAAAAAACAGATAATTCTACGATAGTGGATATTAAAGATGAGTTAATAGATGAAGATGTTGTTGCTATAACTTATTATACGGATGCACCGAGTGTGAGGGAAAAAAGGGAATTATATATTTTAGATGATAGATTGTATAATGTTAAGAGTATAGTAGTATCTGCTTTAGATGAATATAACTATGAAAATGTGTTATCTTATACAGTTCTAGATTTTTTGGATGTGAATATAAAGATGGAAGAAGCATATAAACTGGAACTTTATTGGTATGAGGACACTTCAATAATAGAAAATGCTTTAGAAGAAGAAATAGTAGAAGTGGATTATTCTTCAGTCACATTTTCTTCCTTGGTAGGATATGTAATTAATGCTCCTCAAGACAATAGTAATGAAGAATTGGTGGAAGATATGGAAGGGTCTTCTGTAAGTGAAGATATTTTGCTAAGTATAATAGAAAACAATTCAACTGATGAAGAAAATTATGATTTTACTGAAGATTACCCAGATATTATTAAGGTGCCCTATACAGAAGATGCTGAAGGAGGTTATGATAAAGTTGATGATATTGAAATCGTTGACACAGAAGTAGATAAAAAAGATGAAGAAAATTATAGTGAAATTAATGACATGAGTATTATTGATGAAGAAATAGAGAATGCACAATTTGAAGAGTTTATGAGTAATAATAAGAGTGAAAAAGAAATGCTGTATGATAAAAATAAATTAATTGATTTTACGCCTTATGATCTAGATGATGATGGATATGTGGACTATATAGAATGGAGTATTCCTCATTTATCAAATCAAAGCTATCAATTAATTATTAGAATAAGTCAAGCTAGTCATTTAGATAAAGATAAAAAAGAATTGCAAGACGTATATTTAGAATTGTATGAATTAGATGGTATAACATATGAAGTACCTAAAGATGAATATTTGAAAGTGACATTCGAATTAAATTTATATAAAAATAGGGATATAACAATATATGCAGATACTGATAACATTAATACGACTGTAGAAGTTTATGAAGAAAATACGGGAGAATTAATGTTCATATTCGCTAATATTTCTAATTACGAGAAAAATCAACTCTTGTTTGAGAACGTTACTGAGAATTGGACGGGGAAGACATTTTTATTAAAAAGCATAGATGGGAATGTTACATATGATCATGTTATAGACCCGACGGGTACTAGTGGTTATGTCAACAGTGGAAGCGTGGAATGTTCTGTAATGTATTGCTCGAGTGCGCAAAAAGGATATAGCAAGCACGGGCATAACATAAATGTAGCTACATTCAACTCTTACTGCTCAGGCACAGCTGTTGGTAATTCAATGAATGGGAATTGTGACGGCACAGTTTTAGGAACTATATTGGCAGACTCTCGTTTTGTAGCAAATCACCATAGTAGCTATTGTGGTGTAACCATAAAGGCAGCTACTAGCTTTGTTACGGGGGATTATTTTTGTCATGGATATGGTTCTGGGGGGAATGCAAAGTTCTATAATCATAATCATGCCTTAGATGGGAGTTGGGATGGAGATATAAGTGCTACATGTTGTGGATTCTGCGGTAGCTATAAAGCTGGTGGATGGACTGGGACATATACAACTGCATGTTGCGGAGATGATTCTGGAGAGAATGTGAAGACGAGGGTGAGCTCGAACACTATGGATAATAATTTTATGAGTAGTTCTTCAGATGATGCGTGTTGTGGTAGCTCTAGTTGTGTTTTGAATGGACAATGTTATAGTGGAAATACAATAGATGCAGATGGCGATGGAGATACAGACTATTGTGTTTCTTCAACATGGTATGATTGTAATCCATCTGCTGCACCTAATATAATTCTTTCTCAATGTGGGTATAATTCGTACTGTAATGCAAACAGAGATTGTATTAGCGCTGCGCCTTGTGGTGGAGATGGAACTATGGGAAACCCATACTTACTGTGTAGTTGCGAACAATTAATAGCTTCTGGGTATAATAACCTAGGAGAGTATTATA
>CAZZNU010000004.1:0-33747 GCA_964655925.1 Candidatus Woesearchaeota archaeon
TTATATTCTCTTAAGAACAAAAAGAACATTATAAGAAAGGTGAAAAGAAGATTTAATTTGTAGCTTTTAGTAGTTGCATGCTGAATAAATCGCGAAAGCTCAATACTTACACACCAACTCTATCAACGCGGTCTTCTTCCGCGGCCTATGTTATTTCGTTTTGCGGTTCGCTTCGTGCTTAGATGCTTTCAGCACTTATCGATTAATGCGTAGCTGCCCAGCCTGCTCGTAACAACTGGTAGACCAGAGGCATCGAACCTCCGTTCCTCTCGTACTAGAAGGTCCTTCCACTCAAATAACAACACGCCAAGTAGATATCAAACAAACTGTCTCACGACGTTCTTAACCCAGCTAACGATCCCTTTTAATGCGTGAACTCCGACACCCTTGGATGCTTGTGCACATCCAGGATAGGAAAAGCCGACAGCGATGTACCAAACCGCCCCGTCAATGTGAACTATCGGGGGCGACAAGCCTGTTATCCTTGAGGTACCTTTTCTGACAGTCACCTGACCCATTAAAAGTCATGGTGAGTTCGTTAAGCCCAGCTTTCACTCCTGTTTTTTTTGCCTGTCAAAAAACAGTCAGACGAACTTTTGCCCTTACACTCTACTCTAGATTTCCGACCTAGATGAGTTCGTCTTTGGGCCCCACAGTTACGTTTTCTGCGGGGTGCCGCCCCAGCCAAACTACCCGCCAATCGATGTCCCAATAAGGTTAGTGGATTTATTAAAAATGAGTGGTGTTACACTTTTGCTCCATATTAGCCGAAACTAATACTTCTACGCTCCCACTTACTCTAAGCACTTATAATAAATTCACAACGACAGGTTGTAGTAAAGGTCTACAAGGTCTTCGCTTCCCACTTGGCGATACCGGTCTGTTCACCGGTCAAAGATTTCGGAAGTCCGGAGTTAGGGACAGTGACAACATCGTTAAGCCATTCATGCACGTCGCCATTCAGACGACAAGGCATTACGCTACCTTAAGAGCCTCATAGTTAGGCCCGCCGTTTGATGGGCTTTCCACGTCTTGTAAAACGCATTTAGACACCACCACTGGGCAGACTTCACCAAGCATACTTATCCTTTCGGAGCTGCGCTTAGCTACGTTTTTGGTAAACAGTCGTGCCATCCTTGTTACTGCGATCTACTCCCCCCCACAATGAATCATGGAAAAGAATAGACATCCCTTCTACCGAAGATACGGGACTATTTATGCCGAATTCCCTTAACTCCTTTAAACTTTCATGTCTTAGCCTTCTAAGCTAGGGTACCAGTGTCAGTTCTTGGTACGGCTAATTAATTTCTATTCAATAGAATTTTCACTGGCTCTTGGAATCGGCAAATTCAAGACAATTCATTAACTTCTCGCGATTACCATCCGCTAATTTCTTGTTCTTTATACCTCCCGGTATTTTACCTATCCGAAAGCTTTCCTAATGACTTAGCAAAAATAATTAGTTCAGGAATATTAACCTGATATCCGTCGTCATACTCAGTTAAGATATGACTTAGGTGCCGACTAACCCTCAGTTAATTGATAGTGCTGAGGAAACCGTACCCTTTCGACATCTTCCGTTTCTCAGAAAGATCTGATCCTACTCACACCAGGATACGCATTACTAATCGTTCCAACACTATTTACATAGAATCTTCTGCACAATTAGTACGCCTGCTTACCATAACACTCTACTGAGTGCATCCAAAGTATCGGTAGTTAGTTTTAGCCCCGTCCATTTTCGGCGCTTCTATTCTCAATAGGTGAGCTGTTACGCTTTCTTTAAATGATGGCGGCTTCTAGACCTACATCCCCAGTGTCTTAGAATAAAAACTTCCTTCGTTACACTTAACTAACATTTTGGGACCTTAACTTTGGGCTCCCTTCTTTGGGTTTCGTTACCGCATCTTACATGCAGTAGCTGCTTCCGGTGACAAACAGTTCGCAGATTCTGAGTTAGAAAGAGTTCCGTAAACTTATGTCCCTGCAAACCCTATCTGTAACTTTACCCCACGAACAAGCGATTCACCGAACTATACCGAGGCATATTTCAGCAGGAACCAGCTATCGCCAGATTAGAGAGGCTTTTCACCCCTATTCCCAAATCATCCGAGTGCTTGCACACAACAACGGTTCGGACCTCCATTTCTCTTTCAAAAAACTTCATCCTGTTCAGGAATAGATCATCTGGCTTCAGGTCTAACCCTTGTGACTATACGCGCTTTCACACTTGCTTTCGCTTCGGCTCCCTTTTTTAACCTTGCCACAAAAATTAACTCCCTGGCTCGTTCTTCAAAACGCACGATACAACACCTTAATGCCGTATCAATCTTGTAACTGTTAGATTTCAAGTCTTTTAACCCTCTTGTGAGAGTACTTTTCAGCTTTCCCTCGCGGTACTAGTACGCTATCGGACTTAAATTAATATTTAGGGTTGGCAGTTAATTCTGCCATATTCAAACATCTAATCCAAGATATTCTACTCTTTCAAAGACAGACATATCAACTTAATCTACGGGACTATCACCCTTTAACGTGAATCTTTCCAGATTACTTCGACTCATTGACTTAGCCCTTAACTTCACCACATCTCCCACGAATTTTCAAACAGGGATTCAGTTCGCCCTTCTTCCTTTTCGCTCTCTGCTAATAGGGAAATCATTATTTATTTTCTTTTCCTGCCGGTACTAAGATGTTTCAATTCCCGGCGTTACTCTACCTTACGGTATATCTAAAGATATGTTTCACATTCGGAAATCTTGGGATCAAAAGTTGCATGCACTTCCCCCAAGCTTATCGCAGCTTGCCACGTCCTTCGTCAAAATTTAAGCCAAGCTATCCGTCTAACAGCTTTGTAGGAATTTTGCTATTTAGCAAAATCTTAAATCTTCCTTTTATTTCGCCTTTCTTATAATGTTCTCATTGACTATAAAACCTATTTACAAGGTATTTGTTTTAGTCTCAAACTCCCCCCCTAAAAAATTTAGGACGTTCATCGTTTTATTAAACCATGTAGGTTTATGGACCCACCGTGAGTCGAACACGGGTCTCCTCGGTGCAAACGAGGTATTCTACCACTAGACTACGGGCCCTTTGAAAACTAGAGTATTGGCTCTATTCAATAATTATGCTCAATTAAAATTTAAGGAGGTGATCCATCTGCAGGTTCCCCTACAGATACCTTGTGACGACTTGCGCTACCTTGTCGTAATAAGAATCTTCTTCAAATAAGCTTCTTCCAACCACAACTCGGTTGCGATGACGGGCGGTGTGTGCAAGAGACAGGGACTTATTCACCGGACATTGCTAATATCCGATTACTACGAATTCCGGCGTCATGAGGGTGAGTTGCAACCCTCAATCTGAACTGAGATACGTTTTAGGGGATTAGCTTCTCCTTTCGGAGTTGCATCTCATTGGACGTACCATTGCCGCGCGCGTGTAGCCCAGGGGATTAGGGACATACCACCTAACGTAGCCCGCACCTTCATCCTTGTTACCAAGGCAGTCCTAATAATGTACCCATTTCTGTAGTAATTATTAGCACGGGTCTCGCCTGTTACCTGATTTAACAGGTCATTTCACAACACAGGCTGACGTTGGCCATGCATCTCCGCTCAGCGTGTCAGGTAAGCCCTTTAGACTGACCTTCATCCTGCTGTCGCTCCTGGTGAGGTTCACGGTGTAGAATCTAATTGAACCGCACGCGTCACTCGTTGTATGTCTCCCCGCCAATTCCTTTAAGTTTCGACCTTGCGACTATACTTCCCAGGTAGTTCACTCTTCAGCTTCCCTTCAGCACCGAATCCTCCCTAAGAGGGCCCGATGTTTAGTGAACAGTGTTTACGGCTAGGACTACACGGGTATCTAATCCGTTTTGCGCCCCTAGCTTTCATCCCTGACTGTCAGATCCGTCCTCGTAACGTGCCTTCGCTAATTGTTAGTCCAGCTAAGATTAACGTATTCTACCACTACCTCAGCTGTACTCGTTACGCCTACCGGTCTCTAGCTCGCCAGTATCCCCCGCAAGCCCTACGCTTGAGACGCAGGATTTCACAAGAGACTTAACGAACAAGCTACGGATGTTTTAGACCCAATAAAATCGGATGCAACTTGAACTGCCGGTATTACCGCGGCGGCTGGCACCGGTCTTTCCCAGTCCTTATTCTTCCGGATTTTTAAACCGAAAAAAAGTTTATCATTGATAAACACTTTGGCTCACTTTGTCATACTTTCGTACATTGCAAAAAATTCGCAGCTGCTGCACTCCGTAGAGCTAGGAATAGTGTCTCAGATTCCTTCTCGGGGCTACTCCGCTAAGAGCCCCTACTGATAATCGCCTTGGTAGGCAGTTACCCCACCAACAAGCTAATCAGCCGCAGTCTCATCCTTAAACCTTGCGTTTCAAAGTAAAAGCATTCCAGCACTAAACTTCTATGAGACATTAGACACAGTTTCCCGTGCTTATTTCTCGTTTAAGGGCAGATTAACTACGTGTTACTGAGCAGTCCGCCATCCTTTGATAAATCGAAGAATTGACTTGCATGCCTAAGTCCAAACCAAATAGCAGCATCCTCCAGCAGGATCAACTGGATTTCTCCGAGTTAATTTGCTCGTTTCTCCATGATTTAAAGGTTGAAAACCACAAAGATTTGCTACAATAAATGTATTTAATTATTAATTAAAAAGGTCTATCCTTGACTATTAAGACATAATAAACTTGCAACTAGAACCAATACATCATACCGAAAGGTCTCCGGCACTCATTCTAGCTTCAAAAATATAAATTGAAGCTTTGGATATTATCTCCAAAGTTTTCATTTGTAAGATATAAGACGTTTTTAGATTTATAAACCTTTCGAGAAATCTAGTCATTTTTTCTGTATATATCTTCTTAATATTACAAACCACAGCAAATTTACTAGAACTAATATTGCAACTATTATTACTAAAATTAAAACCATATCACTAGAATCAGAACTTGATGCTCTTCCGTCATAACTTATAACATAGCCTAACCCCATAACTTGTAACTCATTTGATTTCACCACAAACTCTAAATTATTACTTATTTGTTTATTTGGATATTCCAAAGTTATTTTTACATCGTAATTTCCTTCCCTAACGCCTATTGTGTCCCAATAAGAAGAGAGTATTTGTTTTCCTAATGGCTCTATGTCATAATCTGGAGATTTTACGCTGTCTATCTTTTCCCCTGTTTTAGCATGTATATCCATTATACTATGAACTCCTATAATTGCTTCACTCCATTTGTTTTCTAAAAGCATATTTACTTTTACTATTTGCCCTAAACTAAAATCATTTACATATAATTCTTGTAATTCTATATGTGCTTCCCCTACTGAGAAATCGTCCTCTAAATTAATAATTTTATCGTCGTAAATTAATGCTACTTTTGCTTTATAATTCCCGGTTTGAACACCGGCCTTCCATTTATGGATAATGTCTTGTTTTTCTCCTGATTTTATTGTATAACTTTTTGTGTTAAAACTATCTATTTTTTCATTTAATGCACTATACACATCTATATTAGCGTATACATTAGATAAATCGAATTGACCTTTTGAAGCGACTGATATTACAAATGTTGCGTCTCCGTTAGAATCTGCGTTTATTACATTTAATTTTGCTTCTGCATATTTGCCTGGGTATGGAACATAGACATATACTTGAGTCACAACAGCCAATGTAGCTCCTATGTAATTTTCACCTTCTATTGATTTAATATCTTGAATTATAATTATCTCTCCAACTTGAGTTCCTGGAGGCAAATCTTTGGGTAGATTTAATGTGTAAGATACTTTTACTTGCTCTTCTGACGAACCTATCTGTATAGAGGTCTTTTCTAGATTTATATAATTAGCTAAGTTTCCTCTGACACTTAATTTCAAATCTATATCTTTTTGCTCAGAATTAATTATCGTAAAATAATATGTATTTGAAGAACTTCCAACATAATCAAGTGTATTTCTTGCAGGCGTAACTCCAAGAGCTGGGACAAGTGTTAAAGACAATATAATTACTAATATAAAAAATGTTGAATACAATATGTGCGTCAAATAATTATTAATTAAGCATTTTTTAGAGTTACCCATCTTGTGTACCTATATATTTATTTGAGTGAAGTTTGGTTTGCTCTTCTGGAACAAGTGTTAAATTTTCAAGAAACTCGCTACGGTTGTTATATACTTCGACATTTAGATTTACACTTCCAGCATTTACAATGTCATATCCATCTTCTCCTTTAACTACATCTAATATTACTGAATCTTTTATCGTGAATGTTCTAACTTCACTCTCTCGTATACCAATTACTTTCCAAAAATAAATCCCTGGTTTTAAGTTTAAAGATAGATTTTTGTCTAATTCATATTCTTTTGTTTCTGTGAAATTTATATCTTGACTTACGAGTAACTTTTCGCCGTTTTCTATTGTAAAAAGTACTGTCCTGTTGAAAGTCTCATAATTATTAGATGGAGCAATTACTTGTGGATTAGAAAATCCTATTATCCATAAAATCACAAATACAGATGCTAATACCAATAGATAATCTACTCCATGTATTATTTTTTTATTCATAAATGTATTTCATGAGTAATGTACATCTGCTATAAATAGTATTTATCATGCCTCGTCCTCCGAAAATTTAGCTTCAAAAATCACAGTTGCGCTTTTTAATCCAGGTCCTTCATTAGGTGGAACTTCTAAATGTATATCTACTTCTGCTGTATTGTTTGATTCGTGGTAATCTAATTGGTCAATCAATGTGACTTTGCCTGTTATACTCATATTTATCCACTCTACAACTGAGGATATCCAATTGAAGGCACCTTCAAAACCTACTCTATAATCTACTTTTGTCATATAATACTTAGAATCATCCTGTTCTGATTGCCACATTGGAGTCGAATTGGTACTAACATTTATCTTAACATTACCTGAATTTTTTATGACAAAAGGTTGAGGATTGCCATCGCTAGTGTTATTACTGGACAAATAATCAATAGTACCGAAATTTACTTCATTATTTAACAAACTAATAACTACATATGCGTTTAATGTGAATTTATTATATGGTGTCCATTCCCCAAATGATTCTCCATCGTGTGCCCTTACTCTCCATTGATAATAATATCCGTAGTCTCCTAAACATTTCAAGTCTTGATTGGCAATCCAATTATTCTCATTTAAATTATTTCTATATATATCATCATCACAAATTGCTGTACCGCTATTTTTTTGTTCTCTTATCTCAAGCTGGTAAGTTAATGGGTCTCCATCATTATCGTACCCTGTCCAATTAAACTCTGGGGTTCTATTTATTATTTCTGAATTATTTTGTGGGTAATTCAAAGTTACTACGGGAAGATTGTTGTGTAAATAAAGTTCATTAGATTCCAAAGGTTCTCCATCTTCAATTAAATCATTAGGAGTAACAACTACCTTCCATCTTTCCCTATCTTTTAATTCGCTTGATGATATATTTTCTAAAGAATGATTATTTAGCCCTGCTTGGTAAATTAGATTTATTTGTTCTTCTGAGATAGAACGATTAAAAATCATGACTTCGTCTATTGTTCCATTGAAATAATACGAACTACCATGGTTACCGCTTAGCCAAAAATTATTGGTTAAATTATATGGCGTATAATTCTTTTGTGTGACATAATCTCCATCAACATAAAGCTTTGCTATTTCTCCATCCATAATTAGTGTAATATATTGCCAATTTATCGTTGCATGCTTACTGGTAGAAGACCAAGCGCTACTTTGAATTCCTAGAGACCACCTTCCTGAGTATATTCCAATGTACAACCTGTTATTTGCATCAGAATTAGAGTGAATTATCATTTGATTTGAATCAACAAAATTTGGCTTAACCCACATAGAAATTGTTAAAGGATTTGTCTGCGAAATATTCCATCCTTTTCCAAAAGGTAGACTTATGTAATCATCTACTCCATCAAACTCATATGCTCCGCCTACTTTCCCATTTGTTGTCCAAGTAGCACCGTTAACTGTCCCATGATTTAAATTTTTTGAATAATCCTTGGTCCATATAGAATTACTGCCTCCCTCAAAAGGCATATTTAAAAGAGCTATACTTTGGTTACTTTCACGCCAGTCCATTATATTAAAGACTCTATCTTCTGGGTCTAAGTCATAAAACACTAGTTCTGTTATTGACATATTTTGAGTTGCTCTCATTATTCCATTTGTCATATTTATTTTAACATCTGTAATAACTGGAGGAATGTTTAATCTAGACCAGACTCTTGTTTCTGTTGAGTTGCAATTATTTGTCATATCACAAGCTGATGAATTATATTGAAAACTACCTCTAGATAAATTTGTCAAATTCATTATTAAGCTCCAATCTGTTTGAGAGTGTCTTTGTATATTAGAATTGTATAATAATTTTACCTCCTCGCTTGATAGAGAACGATTGTATATTTTTACTTCGTCTATTGTTCCATTAAAATAATAATCACCCGTGGTATACCTGCCTATTTCAAAATTTTCACTTAGCTCTCCAGAGTTACTCCCTATATCGTTTACAGAGGCCAGTTCGCCATTTACATATAACCTTAATTCATTTTCTTCTTGAATACCCACAACATGTATCCACTTGTTTGTATAATCTATCTCATAGATAGAATCCTGCCAGGCTGTCCCCGAATCTCTTGCCCAAAGAGATATTCCTGTTTGAGTAAGCCTTATGCCTCTGTAATGTAGAGAACCTTTTGCTTGAGAGATTATACTTTGGTGTAATAATTTATTAGATTTAACCCAAGCGCTCATTGTTATATTAATTCTCTTGGCCTGAGATATATTAGTAGACAAATAATTATTTATTCCGTCCAAACTTATAGATTTACCGTACTTTCCATCTTCAGAATATGTTACTCCATGTAACAAAGCATCATTTCCGTACTTTGTTAAATCTTTAGCTAATGTGTTGTTTTCCCCTAATGTCTTTAAATTTTCGAAATTTAATAATAAGACTAAGTTATCTCCTAAAACTTCAAATATTGTATCATTCCATGTAAAATTCAAATTACTTAAACTATAATCTTTAACCTCTATTTTTATTGTGGTATTTGCTTCTGTTGTTTGTGTCGCATTGACTGGTGTTGGAGACACAAAGTAGATATTTGGAATGCCTGTGTCTACAAAAAAAGGCCCAAACCTTGTAATGTTTCCTGAGTTTCCTGCGCCGTCGATTGCTTTTACGAAAAAATAATTCTCCCCTTCTGTTAGTGAGCATGTGTAATTAGTTTCAGCAACATCTATTATATTATTTGGGATTGAATTTTTCCAGTCGTCGCACAAAACAGAATATCCGGCTATTCCTGTAATTACATTTGTAGAATTAGACATATTTATTGTGTTATTATAATTCCCTGCCTTGTCCTCTGTAGTTAAATAGAATGAATAATTAGTTCCGTAATCTACACTTTCGTCCCAAGTGAATGTGACCTCGTTAATTGTATAGAAATTGCCTTCTTTTACATCTTCAGATGTTAGATTAGTAACATTAGAAGGAGATGCTCTATCAGTACTTGCTGGGCTTAAGTAGTACGAGTTAGACATCGAGCCATTATTCACTGTTAATTTTACATTGTCTACTAAAGTTGTATAAGATGAACCTTGTTGATAATTTAATAAAAATAATATTTTCACATACTTTGTCCCCGGCCAAAAAGAAGAACCATAATTTGCTCCATACAAGTTACTTCCTTTCATCTTTGAAGTTGAATATTCTTTCCATGTTATAGGAATATTAACACCACCAGCTGCTGAATACATATAAGTGCCTCCACTAGTATGCATTCTTACTTTTGTATTAGCTGGGTAAGATTTACCTACTACGGTATTAAATTCTATTTCACAATAATTATCTTTTTTTAGAATCCCTATTATGTTTGAATTACTTAACTCTCTGTTCGGCAAATCAGCGTAGTTTCCAGAATCATCTATGTTGAACGCAACTCTTCCATGGGACAATGTATACCAATTTGCGCAATTTTTTACTTTTATTATTTTATCTGTCGGTTCTATGTCTTGATACAATTCGGTCTCTGTATTTTGTACTATGTTTATATTCTCATTTAATATCCTAACTTTGTTTTTATCATACGGAACAAACCCGAAATATAATTGGCTCAATCCTCCTGTTCCATTAGATTTAAACATCCCTGATAAGACATATTCAGAATTATTGTCTATTGGTATAAGGTATAAGGATTGTAAATCTTTGCCACCTGTTTCATAAAAAGCATAGTCTCCTTCATATGAATCGCTTGTGACCCCATCAAAAGCAAAGTTGGTTAAATTTCCAAATTCTGCATCTCCGTTTATTATCGGATTATTAACATCTAGATAATTTCCGTTATATGCTTCTGACATATATAATTTATATTTGATTAGCCCTGACTGCATATCATTAATTATCTCTCTTTGAGTTAATGCTCTGTTATATATACGGACTTCGTCGATAGATCCGTTGAAAGGATTGCCACCACTCCAACGTTGCCCGATAATATCTATTGGGTTGTTAGCACTAGATATAGTACTATCAAATGTACTACCATCTTTAATTCCATCTACATAGAATTCCATACTATTATTAGAATAATGCTTCCATACTAGGTGATGCCAATTTCCGTCATTAATAATAAAGTTCCCTGAAACAGTAAGCCAAGCTCCATTATAATAATGATACGCAATCTTACCATTATTTGTTATAAATGCACTGTACACGGGCCCACTATTATGATGGCTCATAATGCTATTCATGCCAGTTTTAGTTGTTTTTATAAAAGTAGAAACTGTCCATTCAACATTATTTCTTAGATGTATGTTTTCACTAAGTAGTATCTTATCATCTATTCCGTCAAAATTTAAAGCTTTACCATTCCCTTCATTTCCATCTACATAAGTTGCTTCATATATTGTTCCATGATTTTCTTCTCCGCTCCAATCGTATGCGGTTGTTCCTGTTCCTTCTTCAAATGGTAGGTATAAAATCAATCCTGGACTTGTGTCGTCTATTTTTACATTTACCCCATTAGCCGTTGAGTTAGCAAAGAGCGTTATTAGTGGATTTAATGGTGGGGTTCTATCTGCTGTTATGTTATAAGCTATATTGCTATATGAAGAATATGCACCGCCTGTAAAACTACGCAACTTATAAAAGAAGATAGAATTATCTGGTAAATTGTCGTCTGTATAGGTTATGATATTTTCTATAGTTCTATTTATCTCTATAAATGTTGAATTGTCTGAGCTTCTTTCAATAGAGAATCCTTCTTCACCTACAGAACTGTCTATCCAAGTCAAATTTAAAGCTCCTTGTTTTGAGTTTAAATTCTTATCCTCTAATACCGAAACATTTAATCCTGATGGAGCCATATTTATAGTTAGTTTTCTTGTAGAAGAGTTTACATTCCCTGCTAAATCCTGGGAGTATACTGTATAATTATATTCACCATTTCCTATATTTTGGAAAATATTTTCGTATTGTTTAGATTGTGCATTGTATATAGATTTTATTTCATCCTCTGACAGTGCACGATTGAAAATCATTACATCGTCTATAGAACCATTGAAATTATATTGTGAAACATATTTACCTATTAGTAGGTTGTCTGTGTTTAAACCTAGACCAACACCTGTTTTTGAATCAATTAATTCTCCATTTTTATAAGACCTCATTATGCCTGTGTTATCATCGTATGTTCCAACCAAAAAATACCATGTATCTAAACTTAATGATCCTAGTGACGAGGTATGTCTTGTAGCTGTGGAATCGGTAATAGACCATTTGGCATCATTAATATTTGTTCCGTATATATAATAAGAGCCAGGCGTAGTTCCGTGTGCTTTATTTACTAGCATCCATAATGTACTACTTTTTAATTTCACCCACCCAGAGACTGTAATACTAGTAGGTGCAAAGTTTTCATCATGTGATATTTCAATATAATCGTCTACTCCGTCAAACTCATATGCAAGTCCTCTTTTACCTCCTGTTACGCTAGGACAAGAAGAACCTGCACAAATTCCATGATTATTATAATTTGAGGAGTCGTAAAAATAAGTTTCTTTAAGCTCTGGATATAATACATAAGAAATGTCTCCTGTTTCAAAATTTGGACTATCTTGCCCTATTGCTACTTTACATCTAACCGCATTGCTAGGAGATGTAGATGTAATATTAAATTGTTGCCATGTATTTCTCACTATCGGCTTATTGGAGCCTAAATTATCAAATCTTATCAAGTTGTTAGAAGCATCATACCACATTATTTTTGAAGTATGTCCAGATGCCCTTGCTTCCATATATGTAACAGATGTAGAGTTTGTCTTGTAATAAAAACTAAATGTGTATGCTTTATTTGGAACTATATCGATATAGTCACTAGTTAACGTGTACGCTGAATCAAGCCCAGAAGTAAGTCCTTGCACTTTTATAGAAAAATCATTAATTATTGGGCTTTCTATATACTCTAAAGAAGATGTTGTTCTACCACTATGATGACTAGATGTGAATGTTCTTATACTAGGGCTTAGATCAATTCTTTCTTCTAATTTCCACCACCCAACCAGTGAATTATTAAAATCTAAGAACGTAGAATGTTCTCCAGACTCATCTGAAGAAGTGACATTTATTGTAAAAAATGAATCTTGCAGAATTTCATTGTCTATTGGTGTAGAGCCAGAAAAATAAACATTAGGAACTTTATCATCTACGGAGAAATTAACAAATGCTTTTCCTATATTTCCCGCCGAATCATTACAATATATTGTCCAGTTGTTCTTTCCTGTTACTGTTCTTGAATATATATTCGTCCAATTTGTTCTAGCAACAACAGGAGTAGAATTTGTTAGCCCATTGTCTTTTGAATGCCAACAATATAACGATGTAGCGTCTACTGTATAATTCAAATCTCCAATAAAAACATTATACAATTTACCTTGAACTGGAAATTTAATTTCTATAACTGGTTCTGTTGTATCTGCACCATAAAACAACCCTAGAAAGTTATTAAAATTTATAGAACTAGAGGCACCCGATAGTATACCTAAAACTAATTTAGACATGAAATTTGATGAATTTGTTTTAGTTCCACCCGAAGATACAACATTTGCATCTATATTATAATTAGAACTAGAAATTTGTGCTGAAGAAACGAGGGTTATTACAAATAAGAAAACTACAAACAGGAAAAAATATTTCTCTTCCATTTTCAAAAAAATTACTGAGTTTCGTCTTGTTGTTCAAAACACTCAGCTGCAAACATTGTCAAAGTCGTTTCATTGTATGTTAATGGAACTGTGTTACAAGTTGCTGCTTGTTGCATTATATGTATTATCGCTAGCTCGTATCCCGCTTCTTGCCCTGCTAAATAAATTGCTGATTGCTCACTGTATCGAGCTTGTTGCCATATTCCGTAACCTATATATCCTAAAGCAACTACTAGCAAAACCCCTAAAACTATAGCAATAATTACAGAAGTTTTCGTCTTCATATTAAGAACCTCCTTTTTTTATTTGCCATCGATATTAGTAGAATATTAGAGTTTATAAATTACTCGTCAAATGATATTATTCAATTATATTTCTCCGTCAAATTTATATATTCTAATATATATTTTATAGTGAGGTTGATTATGGGAGAAATTATAGCTTTTGTTTCTGTGAAGGGAGGAGTAGGTAAAACAACTATTGCACTGGAAACTGCAGCTAATCTTGTTCATAAATTCAATAAAAAAGTTTTACTTGTAGACGGAAATTTTTCTGCTCCAAACATTGGATTATATCTTAATGTAATTAGCGATTATACATTACATAATGTCTTAGACGATGTGCCACTGCATAATTCAATATACGAGGCATTTGGCATAGATATTGTCCCTGCTTCTTTACACTTCAACAAAAAAATAGATACAAGTAAACTAAAAAAAATATTAAGTAATTACAAAAAAAGGTATGATTTTATTATATTAGATTCTTCTCCTAACTACGAAGAACTAAAATCTGTAATTTCGGCTTCTGATAAAGTGTTCATTATTACCTCTCCGGACGATGTAACATTAAGAACATCATTAAAAGCGGTAGACGCTGCAAAGGAAGAAAGGGTTCCAATTGAAGGGATTGTTGTA
This sequence comes from Candidatus Woesearchaeota archaeon, assembly GCA_964655925.1. Taxonomy (GTDB): domain Archaea; phylum Nanobdellota; class Nanobdellia; order Pacearchaeales; family GW2011-AR1; genus JAGVXH01. The sequence goes on from CAZZNU010000004.1 coordinate 14,190, forward strand.
AACAAAATTAGATCTCCAAAGCATGAATATAATTTAAGCCAAATTGAAGAAATTTCTGAAATTCCTGTACTTGCTAAAATAAGAGATAGTAAGAAGATAATTGAGTCTTCTTGGGATAAAAAGCCAATAAGTATAGAATATCCTAACAATAGAATATCTAAAGAAATTTCTAGATTTGCATCCGCATTATGTGGTGAATCCGAATTCCAAAATAAAATAAACCAAAGGCTATTAACATTAATATCTAAAGAAAAAGTTAATCGTGACATATATAGAAACAAGTATTATGAAAGTCAAATAAAATCAATTCCGATTAGTGCTTGATAATTCTTCTATATTACTAGTAAAATCTTTGCTAACTTTTAAGACATGGTCTACAAATCCTTCTATTTTTTGTTCATGAGAAACTACAATCAATTGTTTTGCGTTCATTTGTTCAAATATATCTCTCATTTTCTCTATTTGCTCTGATGCAAACCCATCTGTTGGTTCATCTAACACCACTATGTCAGTTGTTTTTATTCTAGATAATATTGAATTTAAAACTTGATTTAATGCTAGTCTGTAAGCTAGTGCTACAGCGGTCCTTTCGCCACCTGACAAAAATTCATAATCTATTTCATAATCTTGATTAGTTATTATCGGGGTAAAATCTTCATCTAATTTTATAGACAAAGGTAAATCTACTAGTATATTAAACCAATTAGAAAGTATGTCAGAAAACTCTACACGTATTTTTGCAAGCACATTTTTTTCTGTAATAGTTATTAAAGGCAGAAACTTATCTTCTATCCAATCTTGTAAATTTCTCAATTTTATATTTTGATTCTTTAAATTCTCTTTTACAGATATTTCTTTTAATAGATCGTTTAGTTGTAACTTTAGTATTTCTAATTCTCTATTCTTTTCGGCAAATTTTATCTCAGTAATTCTCAAATGCTTATCAAAATTATCATAGTCGACTTTTATATTGTCCAGTTTAGTTTTCTCATGTTCAAACTCTTTTAAGTTTTCTTCGAATTTTTTTATAGAAGATTCAAGATGAGAAATTTCGTTATTTATTCTGTCCAACAAGAAAGCTTCACTTTTTATTTTTGTTTCTATTTCTTTTTGATGATGAAATTTTATTTTATTTTGCTCTTGCACATTTTTATCTACTTCATAGTCTCGTATTAATTTTTTTTCCCTCTCTATATCTTTATTTAATTGATCCCTATCCATAATTTTATTTTCCAATTCTCTTCTTAATTCCTCTAATTCATATTGATTCTTTTTATGTATTTTTTCCTTATGATCTTTACTTACCTGCTGTAGACATATAGGACAGTATTCCATCGACATGATGTTCTCTGATATTTTTATTGGTTTTTCTTTTTGAGATTCTATAGACATAATTCTGGAATTTACTTCTAAATATAACTTCATCTTTTCATCTAATATAATTTTATGTTTTTCTATTAAAGTTTTTATTGAGTTCAACCTCTCTTCGCTAAAGTCTATTTTATCTGCAAGTTGTTTTTGCATCAGCATCATTTCTTTTTCGAGTCTATTTTTCATATTTATTTTTTCTGTTAGTGTTGCTTTTTGTTTTTCTGTCTCCGTTATAAGCTCTTGATTTTGACTTCTCTTAAATGCAAACTCCTCTAGAAGCATGTTGGTTCTATTTTTTTCTTCCTTGGTTCTGTTTTTTTCTATCTCTAAATTATTTGTCTCCCTTGTTAACCTTACTTTATCTTCTTCTTTTATTCTCAATTTTTCTTTAAGTATATTTAATTCGCCTATCAATACTTCTTTTATCTTTATAGCATCTTTTATTTTTTGAACAAATATTTTAGAATTCTCTTGTATTTTTTTGTATCTATCTATTCCGAAAATGTGCCTAATTGTATCTAGTCGTACCTCCGGTCGCTCCAAGATAATTGATTTCATTTCCTCTTGAGGTGTATATACCGTATACTTATATAGCATATTTGCTTTTTTTGCAAACTCTTTAGGATAATTTAATATTTCCATCACTCTGTTTTTCATTTCTAGTGTAGACAATTCGTATATTAACCCATCCATTGCTAATATATTAGATTCTTGTGTTATAGAGCCAGATTTACTTTTTTTTATTGCTCTTTCTAATGAAATTGTTTTTCCATCTATTTCAAAAACTATCTTCGCAAATGCTTCATTTTCTCCTTGTTTTAATAAAGATGAACCTTTTTGCCCTGGCTGTAATCCAAATAAAGCGAACTGTAACCCTAACAGGATAGAAGTTTTACCTGCCCCTATCTCTCCAATTAACAGTGTAGAACCTGCTTTAAAATTTATAGATACATCTTCAAAACTTCTTATATTTTTTAGTATTAATTGTTTTATTATCATATTATTTCTTCTATTCCCAAAATATTTTTTAATTCTGAAATAAGTCTATCTTCGAAAATAGCATTTTTTTCATCTTCTTCTTTTTCTATAGAAAGAGCAGATACTAACTGCGGCAAATATTTGTTGTATTCGTTTGGGTTTAAATTATTGTACTCCTTGAAAATACTTTCTTCTATTTTATCTATGTTTTCTAAGTTACTATCTATTAAACCTACTTGGGAATCTACTGTTTTTAGTTGTGATATATTTTTCAAATATGAATATGCTTCTTTCCTGTGTATAAATTCCTCTATTTTGTCAAAAGATATGTCACCTGTTTTTCCTGTTTTTACGGTTCCAAATAATTTTAGTAGTACTATTTTATCTTTTAAATTGTATCTGTCTAAAGTTGAAATAATTTCTTCTGTTGCTATGAGGGCATTTTCTATTTCTATATTTACATTAACTACCTCTTTAGAAGGTATTTTAATATTCCTTGTTTTTATTTTGCCATCTATTTCAGTTATCTGAAAACTTCCTCTTTGTAAGTCTGACAGTTCCTGAAAATTGTTTGGAAATACCGGACCTGGATATACAAAAAATTGGTTACTATCTTCTACAACTCTTGCTTGATGTATGTGTCCTAATGCATAATAATTCGCTAAAGGTAAGGTCCTTTTATCTATAGATTCCATACCATAAATTGCAACTTCGTTAATCGTAGTATGCAACATGAATATTGTAAATTTATTAAAAGAATCAAAATAAACTTTTTTCAAGTCTTCTATCTCCATACCTGATTTTCTACCTGGATATCCAAAAATAGCAATGTCTCCGTGCATATGAGGTTTTAGCTTTATATTTCCGTCACTTTGGAATTCAAAATTTGCAACATTTTTACAAAACCCAGACTTTTCTAGTACTTCTAAAAAAGTTTTGCCTGAAGACGAAAAGTCATGAGAACCTGCAATTAAGTATACTGGAATTTTCGCATCTGAGAGTTTTTTAAATTCTGCAAATGTTTCTTTGAGTATCTCAATAGGTGGATATGCTGAATCAAATAAATCTCCAGATATCAAAATGAAGTCTGGCTTTTCTTCTAGTATCAATTTTATAGCATATTGAAAACTTTTAAAATTTAAATCTTGCAATTCTGGTTGTCTCCAACCTCCAAGATGACAATCTGCTAAATGCGCGAATTTTATCATATTATAAAATGTTGAATTTCTTATTTAAAGATAGTTGTAAAGTAATGTATTTTTTGTAGATACAATTAGGATTTTTTTGATTCCTTAAGCAATTCTTTAAGCTTTACGCTGTCACTTTCGGTTTTTTCTCCTTTGCTAAAAGGTTGAGGTGATGAGGCCATTCCATGCGCTTTCTTATAAACATCGTATATTGTATACAGTTTAGAACCTGCGTCATTATTTGCAGCTATTCTTACATGCTTTTCATACCAATTATCCTGTGAAATATCTTCAGTTTTTTCTATCTTTTTCTTTTCGATTGTTTGTTTCGTTCTTGTTTTTTTAAACACTCCACCAAATAGCGCCGAAAAAGGATTTATGTCTAATTCTTTTGATTCCCTTTTTTTATCATTTTCTTCTTTAGCTGACATTTCCTTTTCTTCTAAAAATTCTTCTATATCCTTCCTTAATTCTTTCAATGCATCTTCTGCCATGTTTGAATTAAAACTTAGTAGCTCATCAAAGTTTTCTTTCTCTAATGTTTTATTCACTAACTCTAGCTCTTCGCTATTCAAAGCATAAGCGTCAAAATTTATTTCTAGCTTTCCTCCATATATAGGTGCATAATCTCCTTTCTGAGTTACTTTTTGCAACAGCTGAGACCTTTGTTTGAAATCTATTATGACACAACTATAATACTTCCTTGTCATTTTATCCTTATAATGCTCTATTTTGTCTGGAAGCTTCACCTCTCTTTTAGCAAAAAGCGTCAGCTCAAACATTGTAGTTGAAAAAGCGTTTACTAGAGCGGCGTTGTCATGAAACCCTTTTTGTTGTAGTTGTTTAGATGCTGCAAGATATGGCTTTATCCAAGAAGAATACAATTTTATTGTCTCAACTTGACTCTTTAGATAACTTTTTTCTATGTTATACCTTTTTTTAAGTTCGTTATAAGAATGTTTTTTCCAGTCTATGAATTCTTTTACTCTTGGTTTTAATATTCTTCCTACAGATTCATTAATGTCTCCTTCTTTTTCCATATTTGTTACATCTTCTATACTATCTGCAACAAGGAATGCTTCCCTTAAGGTAGAGTATCCCAGTTCTGATGCCATTTGATGAATAGAACCTCTGCCTCTTTTTGAAACATCTACACTATCTAACCAGACATTTTTTAGTGATAAATTTGCGGCCTTTTTTAATTCTGTATTTGTAGATTCTGCATCCACATAATGTTGAAGTCTTTCTTTAAACTCCCTTAAATCATATATCAAGTTTAGAGATGATTTAACTACCTGGTTTAATCCTCCAAGAATTTTCATGCCTTCTTCTTGCATTTTTGATAATCTCTGACTCATATCTAAAAAGTGTCCGCTACCTGGAGAACTCATAAAATTATCAACTATTTTTGTCACATCTCCACTAAATAAATTATTCAAAAAATCTAAAATCCAATAGTATATTGGTTCGAAAGAGTATTGTTGTGAATCATAGATTAGTTTATAGGATACTACTGGGACATTGTAGCCTTCTTTAGAACTTACTACTTTTTTTATCACATCTTTCATATCAGCCATGGAAAATAATAGTTTGGTAATTATTTAAATCTTAACACAATAATTTAAATATATGATTTTATTCGTTTATACATGATATTTAAGAAGAAAAAGGATATGATTGATATCTCAGAATTGCAAAGACAGGGCAAAATTTTTCTAGATAGAAAATCTGAGCTTCCTACTGACAAAGATGGGTTTGTAGAAACATATAATTCGATTCAGGAAAGTAAACACCCTGCAATAAATAATGATTGTGAAAGATTAAATGCTAGAATTCAAGAGATGGACAGAATAATATATAAATTAGAACAAAGAGTGGAACTATTAGAAAAAAAGCTTGGAATAAATAATAGTACTCCACCTATTAACTGGTAAATGAACTTTGAAAAAATACAAGAAAAATATGACTTTGAGATTGAAAAAATAATTGAAAATATCAATTCTCAAGAATACAAGAATGTGTTGCTACAATTCCCTGATGGACTAAAGCAATATGCTGTCGATGTAGTGAATATATTAGAAAAAAATACTAATTCTGAATTTAGAATCTGGCTTGGTAGCTGTTTTGGTGCTTGTGATATCCCAAATACTGACTGTGAGTTAGTAGTACAATTTGGACATGCTCCTTGGGGGATAAAAATGTTTAATGAAATCTAGTTCCTGTTGTGAACATTAAAGTACTCGTAAAATTCTTCTGATAAGTTTAATTCTAAGGTATGTCCTTTAGGTTTTGCAAAAACTAGCCCTAAATTTTGAAACTTTTTTATATGATCGTAAGCTTTATTTCCTCTTATTTTTACCACTATGGATTGCTTAATTGGTTGCTTGTATGCAATAACAGCTAGAGTTTCTTGTTCTGCTTTTGTAAACTCAGAAGTTCCGGTTGCCAACTTGTTAATTAGGTAATGATATTCAGTTGATATATCCATTTTCCATGAATCACTTTTTGATATAATCTTTATAGGGCCTTCTGAATATTTTTTTATGAGATTACTTATGGAGTTTTTTATTAATAAAGAACTTAAATTTGTTAGCAACATTAATTCCTCTATACTTAAATATCTACCAGCAACGAACAAAGAAGCTTCTATTAAATTGTCAGCTTTCTCCTCTTCTAGATGAAAGTCATTTTCTATTTCATCTGCGGTTGATTTTCTTATTAAAGGAGTATCTCTCTGATTCAAGTTGACTTCTAAAGTATTATGTTTTTCACCTTCCATAATTGAATTAATTCGAATATATTTTTAAAACTAGTGTTTAATAAATTTAAGAAACCTTCTTTTTTCTACGATTTCACCGTTTATTTTTTTAGCTATTTCTGTATACTTTTTTGATGCCCTACTCTTAGGGTGTGTATGTACCACTGCATCTCTTCGATTTAAAGATTCTTTTATTGATTTATCTTCTGGAATTACGCCGATTATTTGGGTTTCTAACATAGACTTAATTGAAGATATTGGCATTTCATATTTTGCATTTTTGTTCCTTGTAACAATTACGCCGTTTATACTTTTGCCCATTTCTCTTGCTACTTTTATTGCTTTTAATGCATCTGTAACAGCTGGCATCTCAGGATTTGTCACTATAATTATCTCATCGGCAGCGGTCATCGTTGCTATTACCTCTTCTCCAAATCCAGCAGCAGAATCAAAAATAACATAATCGCACCTGTTTTTTAATTCCTTAGCCATCTCAGGTATTTTTTTTGTATTAAACTTTGTTAATTCTTTTATTGATAATGACGAAGGAATTATTTTTGTGCCCGATGCATGTTCATAAATGGCGTCGTCAACAGATGCTTTCCCTTTTAAAATATGATTTAATGTAATTGGAACTATTGGTGCTCCTAGATGTATACCTATGTTAGGTGTGTTTAGATTTGCGTCTACGACTATTACATTTTTATTTAATTTATTTAAAGACGCACCTAAATTTATAGCAGTCGTAGTTTTACCTACGCCTCCCTTGCCTGATAGTATCACTATGACTCTTGCCATCGTTATAACTAAAATTGGATTCTCTTTATAAACTTTATTAAGTAAAATTTTATATTAAATTACAATAACACCAAGGCGAAAGGTACATCATTTATTTTTTTTATGCCCTTCTCATTTATCAACCCATTTTCTTTTGCGTAGTCAACTGAACTCTTTCCTACTATGTAAAAAGTGGCATCTTCGTAAGAATATTCCTTCAATAAATTAAGCAACTCTTCTTCACTAACTTCTTTTCCATTGAAAAAATTGCCACCCATATCTAATTGCATTGTATCATTTTCTAGTTTTAATCCTAGTAAATTTTTATCACATATTGCAACAACTTGTCTGTATGATTTATGTATATTCACCAAAATTCCTGTGTCCATATTTAGAAATATCCATTTTCTATTATAAACTTTTGGAACCATAATAAATAAAAATGTGTTTTTTGTCTTAGATATATGGATAACAGAAAAATGATAATCATTATTGGATTTTTGATGATAATTATTTTATTTTTAATAGTTACCATACTGAACTCAAATAATAATTCTGTATTTAATACTAGTACAATTTCTACACCTATTTTATCTGGAACATACGACATTACATACATTGTACTTTCCATTGTAATTATAGGATTAGTTGTTGTATTTGTAAAAATAAATAAGTTGTTAAAAAATATATTAAATTAAATTTTCTTCATTTCTTTCCATGCAATATCAAATAGTTGTTGCAATGCGTGTGCAAAAAATTCTGTGTTTAACCAAACACCTAAATCATATGTTGGATGCACTTCAGAGTCGCTAAGCAACATGAACATAATTTGCTCTGCATCTATTATAGCAAATCTCGCCTTAAGATTATCAGCATTCCTAACATCGGCTATTTTCGCAAACTCTGCAACGACTTTCTTATTAGCTTCTTTTAGAGGTGCCGCTATTCTAATGTCAACTCCTCTTTTATTAGCCTTTTCTATACTTGGCAATAATATTTCCAATTGTCTATTAAACCCTTCCGCTGTTAATATCAACACAATACTTTTCTCTGCCTCTCTTATTAGCATGTCTAAATGATTGTAAATATTTTGCCTTCCTTTTAATGAACCAGATAAGTCTGTGTGTTCAACATATTTTATTCCATCTGTAAATAAATTATTTAATTCACTCAAAACATCGTCACTTTTTAACTTTTCTAATCTATCAGATTTATTTTGAGCTTCTACTACTAAGTTCTTTTTAACTCGCTCTATTACTTCTTCTGGTTTTAGAGCCACAAATTTAATTGGCTTGCCTATCTTCATTATTATAAAACCCTTCTTCTCTAAAGATTCTAAAATGTCATATGTTCTGGAACGTGGAACATCACTGATGCTTGATAGCTCTCCAGCTGTAGAAGTACCCCTAGATAAAAGAGCAATCCAAACCTTTACTTCATAGAGATTAAGATCAAATATTTTTCTTAGCCTACTTAAAAATTCCTCTTTTACTATCATAATCAGACGAAATAAAACTACTATTTAAATGTTTCTTCCAAAAAATGTCTCACTCCAATGACGAATTATTTTTTAGAAATTCCAAATTTATATTTCTCGTTTTTAATTTTTCCGTCCTCTATAAAATCCATGGAATCCCCTATATCACCGAATGCAAAATCATCAGTTCCTACTCTTTCTACTATAAATGGAACAAATCCTTTGATATTTTTTTCAAACTCTTTATTTATATTTAGTATTATTTTATCTGATTTTATTAAACCTAATTTTTTTCTACCTGCTTGAATTTTTCTGGAAATTTCTCTTGCGAATCCTTCCTTTTCTAATTCTCCATTTATTGTAAAGTCTAGCTCAACATTAAGATCTCCTTTTGTCATTTCTAATTGCTTTATATTTAACTCTTGTTTTATAATAGCAACCATCTCATCTGACAAAACCTCGGGAATAGTTACACGAGCTAATGATAATGGCCATTTTAATCCTACCTGATTTTGATCTCTTAATTTTAATCCCATAGAGACTATTTCTCTAACAATAGCCATCTCTACAATCAACTTTTCTGAATACGATTCAAAACTAGGATAGTCTGATAGGTGCACCGATTTTTCTTCACCATGCAAGATCTGAAATATATTCTCTGATATAAACGGGATTATTGGCGCACTTATTTTAGACAGCCTATCTAGAACAAATACCAAAGTATTTAGTGCATCACTATCCCCATCGTTAACTCGTTCCCTAATTAATCTAACATACCACGTAGATAAATCGTCAATAAAAGCTCTTATCTCAGAACACACTTTAATTGTATTATATTCTTCATAATACTTAGAAACATTTTTCCCTGTCTCATTGAGTCTAGATATAATCCATTTATCTATTATTTTATCAGAACTTGATTCTATTTTCGAATCAGAGATTTTATGTCCAGAATAAAATTTAGAAACATTATACAATAGAAGTAAAACTTTTTTGTATACTTCTTCTACTAGCTTATCTGAAAAGTTTATATTCTCGGCTCCCATTACAGGGCTAGACATTAAATAGAATCTTAATGTATCTACTCCAAACTTCTCTATTAAAATCATCGGATCTGTGTAGTTTTGTTTAGATTTACTCATTTTTTGTCCGTCTTCTGTTAAGATTGTACCAGTAGTAACATAATTTTCAACTGGGATATCATCAAATAAAATTGCAGACAAGACATTCATATAATAAAACCAAGCTCTTGTTTGTCCTATATATTCTACCACATATTGTGCTGGAAAGTTGCTCTCGAAGTATTTTTTGTTTTCAAATGGATAATGAAATTGTGCAAAAGGCATCGAACCCGATTCAAACCAACAATCAATCACTTCTGGGATTCTTTTATATTCCTTTCCATCCTTTTCTAATATTATATTATCTAAAAAATCTTTATGCAAATTTATCTCTTCATTTGGTAAGTTTTTTGCTAATTTTTTTAATTCTTCTATGCTTCCAATTATTATCTTTTCTCCATCCTCATTTACCCAAATAGGAATAGCTGATGCCCAATATCTATTACGCGTGATATTCCAGTCGGGGGCCGTTTCAATACTATATTTTACTCTTCCATCCTTTAAAAAATTTGGATGCCAATTAAGCTTTTGGTTCAACTCTAACAATCGTGGCTTTATTTTTTCTATATTAACAAACCATGCTGGAAGTGATTTGTATATTAATTTTGTATCACATCTATAACAAAATGGATATTCATGCTCTATTTTTTTTATTAATACTACTAGCCCTCTTGATTTTAAATTTTCTATAATTTTATAATTCGTATCATGAACATATTCTCCTGCAAAGTCTTTAACATTTTTAGTGAAGTTACCTTTTTCATCTACAGAATCTATAGTTGAAATTTTATACTTTTTACATATTTCATAATCATCTTCTCCAAAGTTTGGTGCTATGTGTACAATACCTGTTTCTTCCATCTCTACAAAGTCTCCTAATATTATTTTGAATGCATTCTTCGTTTCGGCAAAATAGTTAAATAATGGTGTATACCCTATTCCCTCTAGTTCATTTCCCTTTACTTTCTTTAATATTTCATAGTCACCTTTATTTTCCCAAAAGTTATTCACCAATTCAGAACCTAGCAAGTATACCTTGTCATCTGAATTATCTTTTACGTATACATATTCTAGTTTCGGATTTACTGCTATGGCCAAATTAGAGGGCAATGTCCAAGGTGTTGTTGTCCAAGCTATTGCGCTAACTTGTTTTCCATCCATCTTTTCCTTTAATACAAATCTTACTACCGCTGTGTTATCTTTTATTGTTTTATAAGAGTTATCCATTGCTATTTCAGACTTAGAAAGTGGTGTAGAACACCTAGGACAATACATTAGAATTTTTTCACCTTCGTATATATAGTCTTTTTCCCATAACGATTTGAACGCCCACCAAACACTTTCGATATAAGAATTGTCCATTGTTTTGTAGCTATTTTTCATGTCAACCCAACGTCCTATTCTGTTTATAACTTTCTCCCATTCATCTGCGTATCCTAAAACTTTACTTCGACAATAATCATTAAACTTTTTTACACCCATCTTGTCTATTTCATCCTTAGAGTTTATACCTAAGCTTTTTTCTGCAATATTTTCTATTGGCAAACCATGACAATCCCATCCCCATACACGTTTTACAAAGTGTCCTTTCATAGTCCAATATCTTGCGAATAAATCCTTGGCTATCGAACCTAGCAGGTGACCATAATGTGGTGTTCCTGTAGCAAAGGGTGGCCCGTCATAAAAAATATACGGTTTCCCTTCTTTGGTTTTTTCTAACGATGCTTCAAATATCTTGTTTTTATTCCAAAAATCCAAAATTTCTAATTCCTTCTCATTAATATTCATTTTATCACTTTTGTAATTTATTTTTAATTGCGTTAGACAATTCATTTATTTTAACTCTAACCTGCTCTTCACTATCTCTATCTCTTAGCGTGACACTTTTATCATCTAAACTATCAAAGTCAATAGTTATAGCAAATGGTATACCTTTCAAGGCACTTCTTAAATATCTTTTACCTATGCTTCCATTTTCATCATAATCTACAATTAATTGTTGTTCTAAAATTCTTTTTATCTCCTTAGACATAGAAATTAATTCTTCTTTTTTTATTAGCGGAAAAATACTCACATCAATTGGCGCAATGTTATAAGGAATATTAAATTTTGTTTTACCTTCTGATTCTTTCTTTTTTTCGTAAAATATATCTATTAAGGCATATGTGGGTCTATCTGTACCAAATGCTATTTCTAATATATGGGGGATATATTTTTCCCCATTATCTCTAGAAGCGACTAACGAAACTCCACTTTTTTGAGAGTGTTGTGTTAAGTCATAGTCAGATCTATCATGTATACCACAAACTTCAACCCATCCGTAATTATTAAGCCTAATCTCAACATCCCAAGCATCTTCTGCATAAAATGCTTTTTCTTCAGGATGATGTTGCCTTAACCTTATTCTCTCTTTTGGTATTCCAAAATTAATAAATTGGATATAAGCTATATATATACTCCATCCATAAGCTTGGTTCTTAATCATTTTCTTTTTTAATGCTTCTTCTAAGGTTGTTTCTTTGACATCTTCGTTATCTTTTTGTTTTTTATAATCCCAAAAAGGTAGACTAACATCTTTTACTTCACCAAACCTTTTCCAATTATTTTTTTCTTTTGGATCTATAAATATTTGTCCTTCTGCTTGTGTAAACTCTCTGCCTCTTAGTACACTTTGTCTTGGTGAAATTTCGTTTCTATAAACTTTTCCTATTTGGAATACTGAGAATGGCAACTTTTTTCTAAAATAATTGTAAAAGTTGTCAAAAGGTAAATAAGTAGTCGTTGCTGTTTCTGGCCTTAATGATGCTTCTTTATCTGCGACCGTAGTTTTCATCATCAAACTTTGTTTAGTTATCTCTTCTGATAAACCCCCTTTACATATAGGACAAACAATATCTTTTTCTTTTATCATTTCTAATATTTGTTCATTTGAGAGCGCATCTGCAGAAATATCATATTTTTCTTCTATTAATTTATCAGCTCTGTGTGCCGAACTACATTTCTTACACTTTATTACCCTATCTGAAAATGTCTTTAAATGTCCTGAGGCCTCCCACACTTCATCTGGCATAATAGTAGGCGCTTCTATTTCCATAAAACCATGTATATTGAAAGTTCTTCTCACAGAATTTTCTACTTTATTTTTCAAAAGCTTTCCAAGTGGACCATATGTGTAAAACCCTGCCAACCCTCCATATATTTCAGGGCTTGGTCCCCAAATTAACCCAGCTTCTTGTACAAAACTAATAAAATCTTTTGTTTCAGTCATGGATATTTCAATTCCCGCGTGTTTAAAATCTTTTCGAGCGTAACGGATGTCGGGCGGTTAACGGTAAACGGTAAACAGTTGACGGTAGACAGTTAACGGTAAACAGTTGACAGTAGACAGTTAACATACAAAATAGTTGTAATAAAAAATAAGTTAATTGAATAAAAGTGCTTTAGAAAGAATTAAAAATATAAGACAACATTAAATATAGAGATGGTGAAAATATATAGTATAGGTGGATTTACAGAAGTTGGCAAAAATATGACTGCCATAGAACTAGAAGATGATGTTTTTTTAATAGATAATGGATTATACCTTCCTGCAATTGTTGGCCTTCAAGAAGCTGATAAAAACATGACTGAAAAAGGACTAAAGAGAATAGGTGCATTAGCTGATGATAGTGTGATAAAAAATATAGCACATAAAGTAAGAGCACAATTCATTGGACATGGGCATTTAGATCATGTTGGAGGAGTCCCATTTTCGTCTGATAAATATAATGCACCTATATATGGAACACCATATACTATTGAAATTTTGAAGAGCATATTAGCTGATAATAATATCATCTTAAAAAACAAACTAATGTCTGTCAAACCAAACACTGCTTTTAATGTTAAAGGAAAGCATAAAAATTATAGAATTGAATTCATTAATGTAACACACTCTATCTTGCAAACAGTTTTGATAGCCATACACACAGATAAGGGCATAATTTTATATTGTAATGATTTTAAATTAGATCCAACGCCTGTATATAATATAAAAACAAATTATGGAAGATTAAAGGAAATAGCAAAGGAAGGAATTCTGTGTATGATTGTAGATTCTCTTTATGCTGATAGTGAAAGAAAAACACCCAGTGAAAGAATAGCAAGAGCATTATTAGAAGAAATTTTAACTCCTGACAATATGGGAAACGACGGAATAATTGTTACTTCATTTTCTTCTCATATAGAGAGATTAAAGAGTATAGTCGACTTTGGAACAAAACTAAATAGAAAGATCATTTTTTTGGGTAGAAGTCTAGATAAATATTGTAGGGCAGCACAGATATCTGGTCTTGCAGAATTTACAAATAATATAAAAATTGTTAGATATAGAAATCAAGTAGAGGGTATACTTAAGAAAGCTGTTAAAAATAAAAAAGAATATTTATTAGTCTGTACCGGACATCAAGGAGAACCTGGATCTATACTTGAGAGGATAAGTCGTGGTGACTTGGGATACAGGGTGGAACAAAAGGATAGCGTAATTTTTTCTTCTAGTGTAATACCTACTGATGTGAATAAAGAACAATTTGCAAAAATGGAAAATAGACTTCGAAAATATAAGCCGAGAATATATAGGGATGCTCATGTGTCTGGGCATGCTAGCCGTGAAGATTTAAGAGATTTTTTGAGATTATTAACTCCAAAACATGTTATACCTTCTCATGCTGATCCTCATAAAATAAATAGGATGATGGATTTATTAAAAGAAGAAGGGTACACCAAAGGTAAAAATGCTCATATGGTATCAGATGGAGGGATAACTAAGCTATGAAATTTAAATTCAAAAAGAAAAATAAGATTACTAAAGATATCACTCCAAAAACAAATAATGATATCCCTGATGTTGTTAAAGAAATAATTGGTGGTTTAAATAACGCACTAAGCAGAGGAGAAACTATGCAAAATGCTATGCAATCTTTTGCAAACGCTGGATATGAACCAGAGAACATAATTACTGCATCTGGTTATATTTCTGAAGTACCTAAAAATATAGAAACATCTAAAATAGAGAACGAACTTTCAAAAGCAAAAGCTACTAAGAAAGTAAATCTTCAAAATAAAAAAATAATGGGACTAAAACCTATTACATTTTTTTTAATTTTAGGAATATCTATAATATTTTTAGTGGGAGCATTGCTTCTGGGATTGAATTGGAGTAAAATTTTTTAAAATATACACGATAATATGTAAAAAACTTTCCATCAAACTTAAAAAGACAATTTTATATTGTTATAAATGGAATACGAAAATTTGTTAAAAGGAGCATATGAAAAAGTGGAGTTGAATGTTGAATCCAGCGATGAACGTTTTGAAGTTCCAAAAGTCACTGGACATATTGAAAAAAACAGAACTATCCTAACTAATTTTATGCAAATAGCATCTCACCTAGAAAGGAATCCAAATCATATAATTAAGTTTTTGACAAAAGAATTAGCTAGTCAAATAGAAATAAGTGGAGATAGGATATTTTTACTCCGGAAATTATCTAGCAAAGAAATTAATGAGAAAATCTTAAAATATGTAAACAACTTCGTCTTATGTCCTAATTGTAAAAAACCAGACACAAAAATAATGGAAGAAAATTCCAAAATATTTATCCAATGCCTAGCATGTGGAGAAAAAAATCAAATTCACAAATTATAATTTGTAAGGAGGTAAAAATGGAAGCAAGATGTATGAAATGTAAATCTCAACAAGAAATGTCTAATGTAGAAATGACAATGACAAGCAGAGGAGGATATATGGCAAAAGGTAAATGTTTAGTTTGTGGTTGTGGCATGTGTAAAATAATGTCAAAAGATGATGCTCTGAAAGCTATTTCTAGTGGAGAGGCTAAAAAATCATTTTAGATGATATATTATTTATTTTTTAATTTAATCTTTATTTGAAATTATTCTGTATAATTTTTTAAATCCCTTTCAGGATTTTTTAGTCCTAAATCTTCTATATTCAGATGTTTTAATGTTCTATTTTTACGCTCTAGATAAGAAAAAACCGTCCCATGTTTTGTTCCATGTATTAATGTCTTTATGGCCTGAACTGTGGTGTCTAGATGTAAGTCATCTACTATAATGCCAATTGTATTTTCTTTTATAACAATCATTGCTCCTGTAAGTTTTTCTATAGCTTGCTTTACTCTGCCCTTCTTCCCTATGATTCTTGCTCTGACATCTCTTAAATTATTTCTACTTGTATTACTTCTTATATCTATAAATTTCAATAAGAACCCTTCTTTTAATAACAAAAAAGCATCTTCTGCTAAAAAACCAAAGTCTATTGCATATAATATTTCCTCAACTAAGAATTCTTTTTCTACTGATCCTTTTATAACAACATAGTCTTTACCATATGAAATATTTATTTTTACCCTACTTTCTATTAATGGTCCTGCTTTCTTTATCTTTCTTATATTTTTTATATTAATTTTTCTTGTCATTAGAATTCTTCAGAACTTGTCTGTAAAAAACCGAGTTCTTTTAATTTACGAGCTTCATTAGGGGTATACTTATATTCAATATCACCCTTATCGTCGTCAAACTCCCATGGTTTAATTAACACTACATCTTCTTCACGTAACCACAAACCCCGCCTTTTACTTCCAGGAACTCTACAATTTCTTGTCTTACCATCCATGCAAGATATAAACATTCTAGAACTACCTAATCTTTGAGTTATTATTCCAATTATTTGATTTCCTCTTGGCAACCTTACCCTAACTACTCCTATCTCGCTTTCTGTTTTTTTAGGACTATTTGCTCTTGATTTATCTTTAAACTTTTTTGCCATATTTTTTTTAACAGATGTGTGTTTAAAATACTTATGTATAATAAATTCTATTAGCAACATTATTTAGAACACTTAAATGTAACACACGAAAAGTTTATAAAAGCTATTAAGTTTAAGTCATTGTAATTTTAAATTTGTTTCCAAAAAGATGGATAGTAATCTAGAAAAAAATTTTTTAAAAACTGGAACTACAACAATTGGAATTGTTTGTAAAGACGGCATCGTCTTAGCTGCAGATAAGCAAGGCAGTTATGCCGGAGAAGGTGGTGTTAGTTATATAGCAGGAAAGATGGACAAAATTAAGAAATTTAATGATGATGTTATTCTTACTATCGCTGGCGTAGCTACATTTGCTATTAGAACTATAAGTCAATTACAAGCTGAGATTAAAATAAAAGAATTAAGAGAAAAGAAAAAAGCCAAGGTAAAAGAAATAGCAAATTTGTTTTCTATATCAGCACTTCAAATGTTACAATCTGGAGGAGTAATAAGTTTTATTTTAGCTGGAAAAGAAAATGGCAAAACATATCTTTACGAAATAGGAGCAGATGGATTATTAAAAGAAATTGATGATTATAAAATAAGTGGTTCAGGGATGACTCATATAAATGCAATCTTCGACACTGAATATGATAAAGATATAACTCTAAAACAGGGTATAGAATTGGCTAAAAGAGGCATTAGAGGTTCTACTGGCAGAGACCCTGGTTCAGGAATAGGTTATGAGGTCTGGACCATAACCAAAGATGAAATCAAAAAAATAGAAGATAAGATCTGGAAATTAGATTAATTTTATTATAGTTAATATGGCAGATATTTTGAAATTAATAGAAGATGAATTACCAAAGGGTGTTGTAAAATCAATAATCTTTGAAGGCGCAAACATAGTTGTATATACAACTGATTTAGATTTCTTTAGAAATGGAGAAGGTAGTATAAAAGAGCTGGTTAATAAAATTAAGAAAAGAGTAGAACTCCGTGCTGATAAATCCATTTTAATGGATAATGATTTTACAGAAAAAAAAGTTAGAGAAATAATTCCGGAGGATGCTAATGTAGAAAGAATACTTTTTGACCCTCAAAGAAGTACAATAGTCATTGAAACAAAGCGTCCTGGGCTTGCTATAGGAAAATCAGGAGGGATATTAAAAGAAATTAGAGACATCACGATGT
The DNA here is from genome assembly GCA_964655925.1 of Candidatus Woesearchaeota archaeon. GTDB lineage: Archaea > Nanobdellota > Nanobdellia > Pacearchaeales > GW2011-AR1 > JAGVXH01. Next base: position 31,860 of record CAZZNU010000004.1, read on the forward strand.
GGACGCCTATAGTACAAAGGAGTGCAGCCATAAAATCTAAAATCACTGACAAGATAAGGGAAGTCCTTTATTTAGATAATAACTATAGAAAAAAATTCTTACACTCTGTAGGGGAAAAAATATACAGTGATTGGAGTCCTGATAAAATAGAAGGTTGGGTCAGAATTACAAGCTTAGGCGGGGCTAGACAAGTTGGTAGAAGCAGTTTTTTACTTCAAACTCCTATTTCTAAAGTACTAATTGATTGTGGGATAAATCCATCTTCTACTGGAAGGGAACAATTCCCATATTTAGATGCACCTGAACTTGATTTATCTCAACTAGATGCAGTCATACTGTCACATGCACATCTAGACCATTCAGGATTGATACCTTATCTTTACAAAATGGGATATAGGGGACCTGTATACATGACTGCTCCCACTAGAGATATTTCTGCATTAATGGCACTTGATTTTATTGGTGTTGCATATAAACAAGCAACTGCTCCACTATTCAAATCTTCTGATGTACGAGATATGGTAAGACATTCTATTGTTTTGAACTATGGTGAAGTTACAGATATAACACCAGATGTTAGAATAACATTTTATAACGCTGGACACACTCTGGGAAGCGCTATGGTCCACTTTAATATAGGAAATGGTTTACATAATTATCTTTATACTAGCGACATCAAATTTGGGAAAACAAGATTATTAGATCCTGCAAGTACATACTTTCCCAGGTTAGAAACAATACAAATAGAAGCTACCTACGGGGGTAGAGATGATAACTATTCTAATAGAAAAGATTCCGAAGAAATGATGATTAATTTTATTAATGATGTATTAGGTTCTGGAGGAAAAGTTTTATTCCCTGAATTAGGAACAGGACATGCTCAAGAAAAGATGATGATTTTAGAGTCTGCAATGAAAGAAGGGAAAATTCCAAAGGTGCCTATATATATTGATGGTATGATTTGGGATATTAATGGGATACATACTGCATACCCTGATTACTTGAGCAATTCTATTAGAGCTAGTATTTTCTCTGATAATAATCCGTTTACTTCTGAAATTTTTAAACGAGTAGGTTCTCCTGCAGAAAGAAAAGCTGTTATTGAAGGCGGTCCTTCGATTATTTTAGCTACATCTGGGATGCTTGTTGGAGGAGCTTCTGTTGAGTATTTTAAAGAAATGGCTGAAGATTATAGGAACGGGATGTGTTTAACTTGTTACCAACCACCTGGAGGATTAGGTAGACAAATAAGAGATGGAGTAAGACATGTTGTTTTTACATTTAATGATAGAGAAGAAATCATAGATATGAAAATGAAATTTCTAAGTATTGATGGTTTCTCTGGGCATGCATCTAGAAACGAATTAATGGCGTTCATTGGGAACATACAGCCTAAACCTAAAAAGGTTATTATTAATCATGGGGAGCAATCTAAATGTTTAGATTTAGCTTCAAGTATACATAGAGGACAAAAAATAGAGACTGTTGTCCCTAAAAACTTAGAAACTATAAGATTACGTTAATTCTTGACAACATAAACTTTAAATAATAATACCGCAGATAATTTAATGAATGCTCTTGTAGCTCAGTTGGCAGAGCGCACGGCTGTTAACCGTGATGTCGAAGGTTCGAGTCCTTCCAAGAGCGTATTACTAAATTGTTTTTAAGTTCTCTAAAAATAGAAAAGTGTAAGGTATTAAAATACTGTACAAAATGAATATTTTGAAAAATTGGACGATAAAAACATTTCTTATGATATATCATAAAAAACAGAGTTTGAAAATTTTTTAAATAAGTTTAAATAATATACAATATTGGATGTAAAGAGGTGATGATATGAAAGATAAAAAAGGATACTTAATAATAGCATCATTGTGGCCAACTATAG
>CAZZNU010000005.1:0-32400 GCA_964655925.1 Candidatus Woesearchaeota archaeon
AAAAAAATTATATCTGGAATTGTTTTTGATGAGTCTGTTCTAAACTTGAAATCTAAAGATTTTTTCAATGTTTTACGGATGACTTTAAAAGATGGATATGATTTTGCAATCAAAATAAAAAAGGTTAGAGCCGGTAAGGGTAAAACAAGGGGAAGAAAGTATAAGTCCAATGCTGGATTATTATTTGTTATTGCTTCTAATGAAAACATGAAAAGAAAAGGAATAGATGTAGTGAAGGCAAACGAAATTTTGCTAACAGACTTGTCGCCTAATGGTGTACCTGGAAGATTAACTTGTTATACTGAAAATGCAATTAAAGAGATAGGAGAACTAATGAAATGAAAACAATAATTTTGGAAAAAGTAAAAACCACTGAAAAAATAGTGAAGCAAATTGAAAACGACAATGTCTTAGTATTTCAGGTAGATAGGGCATTAACAAAGCCGGAAATAAAAATGGAAATTGAAAGCCTATTTAATGTTAAAGTTGACGGCGTTAGAACTTATACCCATAAAAATAAAAAAAATGTTTATGCGAAATTAAATAAGGATTTTCCTGCAATAGATGTTGCAACTAAACTAGGAATTATGTAATAATGGGAAAAAGAATTATTCAACAAAGAAGAGGAAGTGGGGGACCTACTTATAGAGTTAGAGAAAAAGCAAATATAGGTGTTAAAATTGGGTATCCTAGCAATCTTTCTGGAGAATATACTGTGGTTAAGTTAATTTCATCACCAGGACATACTGCTCCAATTGCTAAGTTTGTTGACAAGCAAAATAACCCGTTTTATAATTTTGCTGCTAACCTTTTATATGTCGGTCAAAAAATCAAATTTGGTAACTCTGAGAATGGAAGTATCTCTAACCTTAAAGACTTAAAAAATGGTACAAGAGTATTTAATATAGAACACAAACCAAAGGATGGTGGAAAATTTATCCGTTCTGGTGGAAGTAGTGGGATTATTATGAATAAAGGTGATGGCTTTGTTACAATAGTCATGCCATCAAAAAAAGAGAAGAAGTTTAACGAGGATTGTCGTGCTAGTATTGGAATTGTTGCTGGAGATGGGAGAAGGGAAAAGCCTATAATGAAAGCTGGTAAACAACATCACATTATGAAATCTAAATCTAAATTATGGCCTAGAACATCTGCTGTTGCAATGAACAAGATAGATCACCCTTTTGGTTCTGGAAGAGGTAAGAACATAAAAAGTAAGATTGCAAAGAGAAATGCTTCTCCAGGTAAGAAAGTTGGACTTATAAGACCTAGAAGAACAGGTAGGAAGAAAAAGTAAAATGGAAGAACACATTGTGATACAAAAAAATAAAGAGAAGTTTTACAGAGGCATAAATGTTGAAGATTTGAAGAAAATGGATCTTAGAGAATTTTCTAAACATGTTAAATCTAGTTCAAGGAGGTTAATTGATAGAAATTATGATCTAATAAATAAATTTGTTAAAAGATGTGATAAAAAGGGCTTAAAGGGAAAAATGATAAAAACTCACTTAAGAGAAATGATTATAGTTCCAGCACTTATTGGAAAGACAGTATATGTTCATAATGGGAAGGACTTCCTCAGAGTAGATATAACTGAACAAATGTTGGGACATAGATTAGGAGAATTCTCTTTAACTAGAAAGATAGCTAAACATACTAACAAAGGTAAAAAGAGGACATAAAAATGGCAGAAATAAAGAAAACAGCAATAACTGAAGAAAGTAAAGCAAAAAAGGCTAGTCCTACTCCGAAGGTGGAACCTCAAAAGACAAATCCTCCAAAAGTAGAAAAAAAAATAGAAAATAAAAGTAATGAAAACAAAAACAAGACTATTAAGCCTAAAAAAACAATTCCTATAAAGGATAAGGCTATCGTGAATGCTTATTCGTTAAAAATCTCACTTAAACATTCTAAATACATCTGTAGAATGATAAGTGGGAAATCTTTAGATAAAGCTACGGAGATGTTAGAACAAGTTGTAGAGAAAAAACTCGCTGTAAGAATGCCTCAATTAGAAGTGCCACACCAAAAGGGAAAAGGTGTATCTGGAGGGAAATACCCTGTAAACAGTGCGAAGCAAATTCTATTATTATTAGAGCAACTGAAAGCTAATTCTATCGTTAATGGAATAGAAAAGCCTGTAATTAAAATAGCTAAACCAAACAAGGCTTCTGAACCTTCTAAGCGAAAAGGCAGAAAGGGGAAAAGGACACATATATATTTAGAGTCTGTATCAAAAGATCTATTTCTAAAAAATAAAAAGGAGAGAAAAAAATAATGGAAGAAAAAAAATTCGTAAATGTAAAAAAAGATGAATACAATATAAAATTGTTTGTTAAAAGAATGTTTGGCAAAGGAAGAATTTCTAGGGTTTTTATTGAATATACTCCTATAGGAGAGAAAGTCGTAATTGCTACACATAAACCTGGACTCATCATTGGGAAAAAAGGGGAAAAAATTGCTGAATTAACAGAAGTTTTAAGAAAAAAATTTAACATGGAAAATCCTCATGTGGACATAGAAGAAATTACACATCCCGAATTTGATGCACAATTAATTGCCGACGATATTGCTTTAACACTTGAAAGATTCGGAGCTTCAAAGTATAAATCTGTTAGCTACAGAGCACTATCTAGAATTAAGAAATCTGGAGCATTAGGCGCAGAATTAAAAGTCTCTGGTAAATTACCAAGTGATAGAGCTAGAATTTGGAGATTCTCGTATGGATATCTTAAAAAAACAGGTGATCCTTCTAATGTTGTAGACAGGGCATATAGTGTTGCAGAAACAAAACAAGGAGTAATTGGTATAAATGTTTCTGTTTTAGCCCCTAACGCAGAAATACATGACAGAATCGTTGTTGATGAGGAAATGTTGAATAATATAAGTAGAAATATTAGCATTAGTGATGAACCCGAAGTTAAAAAAGAAAAAAAATCATCTGGAGGAAAAAAGAAAAAAAAGTAAATGGCACCTAAAAAAAGAAATACAAAAATAGATGAATTAAAGATAGAGTTACTTAAACAACCTACAAAAAAGAAAAGCATTAAAAAGCAGATAGCGCGATTATTAACAGAAGAAAGAAAAAATAAATTAGGAGGAAAAAAATAAAGTGAATATTTGTCCGAAGTGCGGATTGCCAATACAAGCCTGTATGTGTGAAGGAATTTCTAGAACACAACAAAAAATAACAATATCGACTGATAAAAGGCGTTTTGGTAAAATCATCACATTGGTATCCGGAATAGAAGACAATAATGAAATTAAAAATGTTGCTAAAATCCTTAAAGCTAAAAGAGCTTGTGGAGGTACCATAAAAAACAAAACAATTGAGTTGCAAGGCAATCATAAAAAAGTTATAAAACCTATTTTGGTTGAAATGGGATTTTTAGCAGATCAAATACAAGATTAAAATGGCAAAAGAAATAAAAGAAAAAATGAATAATGATTTTTGTGGAGATAGGCTTTGCCCTATACACGGGGAAAATAAATTGAAAATACGAGGAAGAGTGTTTGAAGGTACAGTCATAAGAAAACTTCCAAACAAAATTACGATAGAAATGGAAAGAATGTTTAAAGTTCCAAAATATGAAAGATATGAGAAAAGAAAAACAAAAATACATGCTAGATATTCTCCATGTATGAAAAATGAATTTGAGATTGGTGATTTAGTTGAAGTCTCAGAAACGAGACCTATAAGTAAAACCATAAACTTCGTCTTAACTAAAGCTATAAAGAGGTCTAGTAAACAATGAAAGCTGTAACTGCAAGACCAACGCGTGGACTAAACATAGGTAGCATTGTAACTGCTACTGATAATAGCGGTGCGAGGATTGTAAAAATTGTTAGCGTAAAATTATCTAAAACAAAAAAGGGTAGACAGGTCTATGCAAAGATTGGAGACCAGGTGAAAGTCTCTGTACGAAAAGGAGATCCTAAAATTAAAGGACAAGTGTTTGATGCAGTTGTTGTTAGGCAAAAGAAATCTTGGAGAAGATTAACTGGAGAAAGAGTTTGTTTTAGTGATAATGCAGTTGTATTATTGAAGGATGAAAAGGGAAATCCAAGAGGTACTCAAATAAAGGGAGCAATTGCAAGAGAAATTCAAGAAAGATGGAAGGAGGTTGCTAAATTAGCAAGCATAGTATATTAAAATGAAGTCTAAATTTAATAAAAATTGGAACAGTAGTGTTCAACCACGGAAACAAAGAAAATTCCTATTTAATGCGCCTAATCACATAAAAAGAAAACTCCTATCTGCACACCTAAGTAAAGATTTAAGGAAAAAGTACAACACTAGGGCTATTGAGGTTATAAAAAATGATGAAGTTAAAATTATGAGAGGTAAATTTACAAATAAAATGGGCAAAGTTAGTTTAATTGATAGTAAAAAATCTAGAGTACATATCGATGGAATAGACAGGACAAGAAAAGATGGAGAAAAAGTTCCTATCTGGATACATGCCTCAAAAATATTGATAATAAAATTAAATGATAGTGATAAAAAAAGATTCAAACACTTAAAAGATAACTCTAAAATAAATAAAAAGGATACGAAAAATGCACCTCAAGAGAAGTAAGATGCCTAATACATGGCCACTGCCTAGGAAAGCAAAGAAATTACGTTTTATAGCAAGGCCTAGACACAACGCTAGTAATTCTCTTACTATTTTGGTTATTATAAGAGATATTTTGAAAATAGCTAGTACCAGAAAAGAAGCAAAATACATCATAAACTCTGGAGAAGTTAAAATTAACGGGAAGATTAGAAAAGATGACCTATTCCCTGTTTCTACCTTCGATACAATTAGTTTAGAAAAAATAAAGAAATATTACAGATTAGAAATTGTAAATAAAAAATTCAAACTTAATGAGATACAGAAGAAAGATGTGCATTCTAAAACTGTCAAAATATCCGGAAAGAAAACTTTAGTTGGAAATAAAATACAAATGAATCTAGAAGACGGACATAATTTTACAGTTAACTTTAATTTTAATGTAGGAGATTCTGCATTACTTGACACTTTAAATAATAAAGTAGAGAAGATATTGCCTCTGAAAGAAAAAGCTAAGGTTGAAATTATATCTGGAAAACATTCAGGGAATAGTGGAAAGATAATTTCTATAGAAGATATAAGAAGAGGAAAACAATATAAAATTGAATTAAATGATGGCTCAGAGGTTTATCTACCTTTGAAGACTTTTTTTGTTATAGGATAATATGGAAATAAAAAATGAATTTAAGATAGAAAAAATGGTATTAAATATAGGCGGAACTGGAGAGAAACTTGAGAAAGGATTCATTCTATTAGAAAAAATAACAGGGAAAAAGCCTACGATGATTAAAGCTACCAAAAGAATACCTACATGGCAAGTAAGACCTGGGTTAGAGGTTGGCACAAAAGTTACATTGAGAGGTAAAGAAGTGGACAAATTGCTTCCTCGACTACTTACTTCCATAGATAACACACTAAAAGAAAAACAAATTCAAGACAATTTTTTTAGTTTTGGAATCCATGAATATATTGAAATTCCTGAATTAGAATACATCAGAGAGGTTGGAATTATGGGATTGGAAGTTACCGTAGTGTTCTCTAGAAAAGGTAAGCATGTCGAATTAAAAAAAGCAAAAAGAGGGAAGGCAAAAAGACTTACTGTATCAAAAGATGAGATTAAATCTTTTTTAAAAAATAAATTTAAAACAAATATTGTTGGGAAGAATAAAAATGACAGCTAGTGATTGGAGAAAAATAACAAAACAATTAAAAAGTAAGCCTGCGATTCTTAAAAAGTATCTAAAACATAATAAACCTAAAAATAGGAAGTTTGGAATTGCATCTAAAAAATGCGAAGTCTGTGGGAGATTCGGGGCACACATTTCACAATACAATTTAAATTTATGCAGGCAATGCTTTAGAGAATTGGCTGAAGATTTGGGGTTTAAAAAATATAGTTAAAATGGGACAAGATATTGTTGCTGATGGTTTGAATCAGATCATGAATGCAAAGATGATTGGAAAGAGAAAGTTAGTAATAAGCAGAAATTCAAAAGTATTAGTAAATGTCTTGAAAATGATGCAAGGAGATGGGCATATAGAATATAAAATTAATGATGATAACTCTATTCTTGTGGAAATAAAAAAATTAAACATGTGTAGAGCCGTTAAACCAAGATATTATGTAAAAAAGGATGAAACCGTGAGATACTTACAGAGATTTTTACCTTCTAGGAATATTGGTGTTTTGGTTTTGTCTACAAACAAGGGATTATTGTCTCATCATGAAGCACTAGAAGAACAAATAGGAGGAAGTGTGTTAGCATACTTTTATTAATATGAAAAAAGAATTGTCCAGAAAAATATCTATTCCTAAAGATACCAATGTTAAGTTTGAAGATGGAACTTTGACAATATCCAAAAATGGAAAAACAATATCGAAGAAGTTGCACCTATACAAGGTATTATTAAAGATAAATGATGATAATATAGAGATTTACCATCCTAGCGCTACAAGAAGAGAATCTACAATAATTGGGACTACCGAAGCACATATTAAAAATATGATAAATGGACTAGATGAAAATTATGTTTATGAATTAGAAATTTGTAATGTACACTTCCCAATGAATGTATCTAAAGAAAATGATAGGATAGTAATAAAATCTTTCCTTGGAGAAAAAAAGGACAGATATGCTAAAATACTACCTGGTGTTAATGTAGATATTAGTGGTGTGAAGATAACTGTTTCTTCAAATGATAAAGAGTTGGCTGGACAAACCGCTGCAAACATGGAGAAAGCGACAAGACTAGTTAATAAAGATAGAAGAATTTTTCAAGACGGAATATTTATAACAAATAAATGTGGGCGAATTATCTAAAATGGCAGAAAGAAAGAAAAAAAAGTTTTTTAGAAGAGATTGGCATAAAAGAATAAAGTTTGGGAAAACTGTTAAAAAAAATAGGAAATGGAGAGCTGCTAAAGGTGTCCATAATAAAATAAGATTAGGAGAAAAAGGATATTCTAGTAGACCGAAGATAGGATATGGGGGGAATAAAAAAACGAGAAATATGCTAGGGAAATTTAAGCCTATCACTATTCACTGTATAAAAGACATGGAATCAATTAAAAAAAATGAGGCTATAATAATATCTAAAGTTGGTAGGAAGAAAAAAGAAGAAATCATAAAAATGGCAAACGAAAAGGGAATAGTTATATTAAATAAATATAGAGAGGAGAAAAATGAACCTAACAAATAAGAAAGAACTTGCATCTAAAGTCTTAGGAGTAGGAAAAAATAGGATTTACTTCGTGAATGAGAATATTCCTGAGATAAAAGAAGCTATAACTAGACAGGACATTATTGATTTATTCGATGCAGGGGCTATTCAAATAAAAGAGATAAGCGGAAGAAGAACTATCGTTAAAAGGAAAAATAGAAGAAGAACAGGTAAAATTAAAAAGAAAGTAAACAACAGAAAAAAGGAGTATGTTATAATCACGCGAAAACTTCGAAAACATTTAAAACACATGTTGAAAACTAACTCAATAAATATTGAAGAGTACAGAGATGCCCGTAAGAAAATTAGAGCTAAAAGATTTAGAAGTAAACGACACATGATTGAATCATTGAAAAATAGATAAGATGGCAGGACTAAGAACACAAAAAAGAAGAAGGAAAGAAAATAAAACTGATTATAAAAATAGGTTGAACCTTTTAAAATCTGGACTTAAAAGAATAGTTATTAGACGGACTAACAAATATTTCCTAATTCAATTGGTAGAAAGTCGAGAGGCAAGAGATAAAGTTATTGTATCTACTAGCTCAAGAGAACTGTTAAAAGAGGGTTTTAATAAAAAATATACTGGTTCTCTAAAGTCTATACCTGCTGGGTATTTAACTGCGTTATTATTCTCTAGTAAGGTTGATAAGAATGAAAATTATATTATAGATATTGGAATGGCAAGAAATATTTATGGAAACCGGAATAGTGCTGTTATTAAAGGACTAATTGATGGTAATCTAAAAATTAATGTAGATAAAAAAATATTCCCTACAGACGACAGGATAAAAGGAAGCCATTTAAAAGATGACATAAAAAAAGAATTCGAAAAAATAAATAAAACAGTTATAAGCAAAAATGACAAATAAAAAAGAAGAACACTTGGAACAATTGAAGGAAATGGAAGGTATAGTGGAAAAAATAGAAAAAAAGAAAGATGAGGATATTACCCAAGAGGCTATTAAAGAATTTGAAGAGGAAGAATTTAAAGGTCTTACACCAGAAGAGAGAGCTAGGAAAGAAAGATTTTTAAGAGAAGAGAGGGAAAAATTGGATGCTTGGGTTCCAAGAACTCAGTTGGGAAAAGATGTAAAGTCTGGGAAGATTAAAAATATTAGTGAAATTATTAATAAGGGGAAAAAAGTACTAGAAGCTGAAATCGTTGATACATTAATACCTAACTTACAAACCGATGTTCTATTTATTGGACAAGCAAAAGGTAAATTCGGAGGTGGGAAAAGAAGAGCATTTAGGCAAACGCAAAAAGTAGGTAAGGAAGGAACTACTTTAACTTTCAGCGTTATGGCAGTAGTTGGAGATGGTAAGGGACATGTTGGAATAGGATATGGTACTGCTGCTGAGACATTGCCTGCCAAAGAAAAGGCGATCAGAAAGGCAAAGTTGAGTATGATTAGCATTCCTAGAGGGTGTGGTAGCTATGATTGTTCATGCAACGAAAAACATTCAATTCCTATGACTACTAGCGGTAAATGTTCATCTGTAAAATTAAAGTTGATACCTGCGCCACAAGGAACTGGATTAGTTGTAAACAATGAGTTAAAGAAGATATTGAGAATTGTTGGAATTACGGACATTTATTCTCAGGGTTCTGGAAAGAAAAGAACTACATTTAACACGGCAAAGGCATGTATGGACGCATTAAGTAAATTAAATGAGATGGAACTATAAAATGATTGTTGTAATTAGAATATCTGGGAAATGTAATCTGAAAGAAGATGTGCAAAACACATTCAGACGATTAAAAATGGAGAAAAAATATTCTTGTATATTAGTTGATGAAAAAGATGCTGTTAGAGTCGGGATGGTTAAAGCTTTGAAAAATTATGTTGTTTTTGGAAAAATTGAAGAAGAACTACTTAATAAGCTAAAAGAAAAAAGAGATAAAGGTAAAAATGTTTTCTTTTTACACCCTCCTAGAGGTGGATTTAAGAAATCTACAAAATTAGCATATCCTAAAGGTATTTTAGGAGAGAATGACGAAATAAATAAATTGTTAGAGAGGATGTTGTAAAATGGTAGTTCATAAAAGAAAAAAAAATACTAGGATTCGTGGTGCTAGAACATGTGGTTGGGGATTTAGGCAAAAACACAAGGGACATGGCAATAAAGGTGGAGTAGGCTTAGCAGGAAGTGGAAAGAGGGCTGATCATAAGAAACAAAAAGCTTTAGGAATTGCAAAAAAGAAAGGCGCAAAAGGATATTTTGGAAGAAGTGGATTTACTTCTATGAGAACTGCGAAGAAGAAAGTTTTAAAAATTAACCTTAGAGACATAAAAGAAAAAATGTTTAAAGAAGAAAATCAAAAAATTGATCTTTCAAAATATAAAATTTTAGGCGTAGGCGATGGTTTTAAGGCTGAAATCACAGCTCTTTCTGCAAGCGATACAGCGAAAGAAAAAATGATGAAACTTGGTGGAAATATTATCACATTGCAAGACTTAAAAGAATAATTCTATTTCAGGTTTTCTATTATATCTTCTATTTCTAACAAAGAAGTAATTCGTATTAACTTAGAATTTTTGATTTTACTATGTTTATTTTCGTTGTCATACAAAACTCCATAATTATTTGTATTCTCTATCCCTCCAAAACTTAATGGATTGTCGTCTATTAAAATCAAAGCCTCTAAATTATTATATGCATAATCTACCTTTGAATTAAAATTTCCAAAACAATGTATTCTGTTTATATAAGAACTGAAATGCTTTTTTATTATATTTTGTACAACATTATAATGTTCTGTTGGTCTTGCGGTTAAACATTTTTGGATGTATTTTCCGGATAGAATTTCTACGATTTCTTTTGAGTTCTCGACGGGTTCTGCATAATTTATCATTCCTGATTTTAGAAGAAACCTACCTACTTTTATCTTTTCATCAATAGGAAGATGTTCAAATTCTACTTTTAATTCTTTCCTGGACAGTCCTCTATGTCTATTTTCTTCATAATATTGTTCTAAAAATAAACTCTTTGTTTCAATCAAGGTATCATCAAAATCCCATACTATTATTTTTTTCATAATTAATTAAGATTTTTTCATTTTAAAGACTTTATGTAACTTATAATTTCATCTTCTTCACTAATAGAATGTGTTTGTCCAAACTTTACAAGTGTATTATTTATTTCATTCCAATGTTTTTTAGGAAAAAGTTTTTTCAACTCATATTCTACTTTTTCTGGAGTATTTTCGTTAGTCCAATTTAATTTTTTTGAGATTCTAAATACATGAGTATCCACCCCTATTGCTGGTATATTAAAAGCTTCTGAGAGAAATACATTAGCTGTTTTTCTTCCAACTCCTGGTAATTTTATCAATTCTTCTATTGTTTTTGGAATCCCATTTTGCAACATTATTTTTGAAATTTCTGATATGTTTTTAGATTTGGTCTTATAATAATTTACTGACTTGATTTCTTTTTCTATTTCAATGAGATTAGCCTTGGAAATCTTTTTCAATGAATTGTATTTTTTGAATAGCTTGTGGCATACTTTTATTGTGACAACATCTCTTGTTTGTGCAGACATTATTATTGCAATTAATGTTTTCCAATCTTCGTCCCACTTTTCGCCAGCTAGTCGAACATCCTTAGTGTTATACTCTTTTATCTTTCTTAGTTGGGAGATTGCTTTTTGGGTGTTCATTTATGTTTGAAGTGATAGGTGTTTAAAATTTTTTGTATATATGTTATAGATAGAGTTAAATAATATTATTTTGTTTTAAAATTATCATAGTCATTGCGTTTGGCTGCAATGATAGGGCCATTCACACGCGGCGTGGATGGCTCACTTTTAATTTTACAAACTTTTTTAAATAGGTGAAAATTATAATATTTACGACCTCGTAGCTCAGTTTGGTAGAGCACTAGGCTCTTAACCTAGGTGTCGCGGGTTCAAATCCCGTCGAGGTCATTTTTTAGTTTTACTTAAAATATCTAGAAAATTGTTACTCAATCTACCAAGCTCTGAACCGCTTCAATGTGCGTAGCAACATCTGTGCCCTTTTTCGTCAGTTTTATTATTTTTATCCTACCCTTCTTTTCAAAAGAAACTAGCCCTAATTCTTCTAATGTCTGTAATATTTTTACAGCGTGAGAATATGTACAGTCTACTTCTTTTGCAAGTTGAGAACCATACTTTGCTTTATTTACCTTTTTTAAGGCAATCAACATCATCGCTGGTTTCCTTCTAAAAAACAAGTCAAAATTTTTTGCCATTTTATTGTATATGATTTATTATATATGTTATAATGATACTTTCTTTTTAAGTCTTTTCCAATAAAATCGTCCATATACAGTAGATACATATTTTACAATATACATATTCAAACATAATATTAACGATTGTATTTATTTAATCTTGATTAATAATTTTATACATTAGTTTTAAATATGTCTATTTCATTTTTATTAAATGATAGATATTAAACTAATTAGAGAAAATCCAGAGATTGTCAGAGAAAATATTAGAAAAAAATTCCAAGATGAAAAGTTACCATTAGTTGATGAAATTTTAAAATTAGATAATAACTGGCGTCAAGTTAAAAAGAATCTTGATAACTTAAGAAAAGAAAGAAACGATGTGAGTGGATTAATTAATTCTTTTATTAAGGAAAAGAAAAATAATGAAGCTGAAAAATTAATTGAGAGAGGAAAAGAAATTTCCAGAAATATTGAAACAGTGCAAATAGATGAAAAGAATCTTATAGAAGAAATAAAAACGAAAATGATGAATATCCCTAATATCATCGATGATTCTGTTCCTATCGGAAAAGATAGTTCTGAAAACGTTGAAATAGAAAAAATAGGTATCCCGTTTGTACCTCCTTTTGAAATTTTTAATCACGCAGACTTGTTAGAAAAAAATCAAGGTGCTGACTTTTCGACGGCTGCCAATGTATCTGGAAATGGATTCTATTACTTGTTAGATGATTTTGCTATTTTACATTCTGCAATTCTCGCTTTTGCCAGAGATTTTATGATTGAAAATGGATTTAAGTATTGTATCCCTCCGTTTATGATTAGAGGAGAATGTGTTGATGGTGTTATGAGTTTTAAAGAAAGAGATGCTATGATGTATAAAATAGAAAACGAGAATTTGTTCTTAATAGGAACTAGTGAACATTCTATGATATCTATGTTTAAAGATAAAGTCATCAGAAAAAATGAACTACCTCAAACATTAACTAGTTACTCACCCTGTTTTAGAAAAGAAGTTGGTTCTCACGGCATGGAACAAAAGGGAGTATATAGGGTTCACCAATTTGAAAAGCAGGAAATGGTTGTAATTTGTGAACCAAAAGATTCTTTTAATTGGTATGAAACAATGCTTAACCTGACCGTAGAGTTTTTTAGAAAACTAGATATTCCTGTTAGAAAGCTAGAGTGCTGTTCTGGGGATTTAGCAGATTTAAAGGTTAAAAGTGCAGATGTTGAAGCATGGAGTCCTAGGCAAAAAAAATATTTTGAAGTTGGTAGCTGCTCTAATTTAGGGGAAGCACAGGCTCGTAGATTAGGCATAAAAATCAATGGACCAGATGGTAACTTTTTTGCTCACACCTTGAATAATACAGTTGTTGCAAGCCCTAGAGCTTTAATCGCCTTTATTGAGAACAATCAAAATGAAGACGGTACTATAAATATACCAAAATCACTTAGAAAATATACTAATGGTAAGAAAAAAATTGGGAAAATAATAAAATCCTCAGATGAGAGGCTTGATATTAAGGTATTTATCTGTGAGAAATGCAATAAAGAATTTTACAATAAGGACGAAGCTATTAAGCATGAGAAGGAGTGCAAAGGAATAAAGGAAAATCCTAAAAGGAGAAAGGTATTTATTTGCGAAAAATGCGACAAGGAATTTAATAATAGAGATGAAGCGGTTGAACATGAAAAAAAATGTAAAAATTCTATTCCTACAAAAGACTTATAAACTAAAATTCCGATTTTAATTTTATGATAATTCCAGTTAGATGCTTTAGTTGTGGTAAACCTATTGGTCAATTATATGAGAAATATAAAAAACTTATAGAAGATGGCAAAAACCAGAAAGATTCTCTAGATGAATTAGGACTGAAAAGAATGTGTTGTAGAGCACAAATTCTAGGGCACAGTGATGCTTTACCACTTGTAAACAAATTCAAAAAATATTAGATATATTTATATACCCTATTTTATTCTTAAAATACAGACGGCCATAGTAACTTGGAAACACCTGTTCCCATTCCGAACACAGAAGTTAAGCTTGTTATGTTTGTGTTTGTACTGTCTAAAGATGGGAAGGCACAAAGCTGTCTCTTTTATTTTTAAAATATTTAATCGTGAGAATATATATAAAACTTAAACTACTTTGTTTGAATGATTTAAAATGGAAAAAATACCTTTAGATAGAGATAAGGCAATAGATTTCTTAAAAAAACTTGACAATGAAACAACAAGTATGAATCACTATATAGCTAGTGGTGCGATAATGAGAAATCTTGCAGCTTTCTTTGCTGAAGATAAGGACTACTGGGAACTTATAGGATTATTGCACGATATTGATTGGGCATATACTAAAAATAACATAGAAAATCATTGTATAAAATGTGTACAAATTTTAAGAGAAATAGGATTTGACAACAATTTTATTGAAGTTGTACAATCTCATGGTTATGGATTAGATACCATTCCGGACCTAAAACATAAATCGAGAAGCTCGAGAATAGAATATTCTTTAGCATCTGCTGAAACAATAACCGGGTTAATTTATGCATATGCCTTAATGAGAGATAACAAAATATCGGATATGAATGTAAAAGGTCTTAGAAAAAAATTTAAGGATAAGATTTTTGCTGCGACTTGTGATAGAGAATTAATTAAAGAAATAGAGAAGACTGGTATAGACTTGGATACTTTTTTTGAATTATCTATAAACGCTATGAGTAATGTTAAAGATGAAATTGGATTAAAATAATTGGAAAAGGTTTATATAATGATTGTTTCTAGTTGACATATGAAATTTTGTCCAAAATGTGGGTCATTATTGATAAAAAAACAGAAAAATTTTGGTTGTTCTAGATGTGACTATGTCACAAAAGAAGAAATATCTATAAAAACAAGTGAAGAAAGCAAAGAAAGGAACTTTGTAGCAGTAATTGACCAAGAAAAAGAATCTAATATTAACCCTATTACTGACTTTGAATGTCCTAGATGTAAAAATGATAAGGCATATTTTTGGACGCAACAGATGAGAGCCGGAGATGAACCAGAGAGCAAATTTTATAGATGTACTAAATGTAAAACTGTGACCAGAGTAGATTAACTAGTTATTTTATAAGCGAAAGCAGTTTACGGTTAACAGTCTACAGTTTACGGTTAACAGTAAACTGTAAATAGCTGGTTACTTTACAAACATTAAATTTAAAAATATTTAACTATTGGTGTAAATATATAAAGGGCCCGGTAGGCTAATGGTAGACCGTCTCGTTTACACCGAGATAGCAGAGGTTCGATTCCTCTTCGGGCCATATTGAACCATTCTCTCTAGAAAGAATTTTAAACTTATATTTATTAAACAAAATATGGTGGATGTAGTTTAATGGTAGAATTTGCGGTTGTGGTCCGTAAGGTCCGAGTTCGATTCTCGGCTTTCACCCTTTAACTAAAAACAAGGATTTACCCTTATAATTCATAAAATGAAAATTAATACAGTAAAAGGATTTAGAGACTTTATTGGAGACGATGCTCGTAAGCGTGCTTATATTAAATCAATTATAGAGGAACAATTCCTTTTATATGGATATGAGCCTAGTGAAACACCTGTAATTGAAAACGAAAATTTTGTGATAGGAGATAATTTTAATGACGATGCTGTTAGAGATATCTATAGATTAGAAGATAGAGCAAAAAGAAAATTGGCGCTAAGGTACGAGTTTACTTTTCAGCTGAAGAGAATATCGAAAAATCAAAAACTTCCTTTTAAGAGATATCAGATAGGATACAATTTTAGAGACGAACCCATAAAAAAGGGTAGATTAAGACAATTTATACAGTGTGATTGTGATATTGTTGGTTCCACAATAAAAGATGAAGCGGAAATGCTTTATATGATAAAATCTGTTCTTGATAAAATAAAAATCAAATCTACTATTTTTATTAATAATCGAAAACTCCTTGATGAGATATTAGAAGATGAAAAAATCCCTGAAAAGAATAGAGAACAGGTAATTAAAGAATTAGATAAGCTTGGTAAACTAACAAAAGCAGAAGTCGCATTTAACTTAAAATCATTGAATGCCGAAAAATTATTAAAATTACTCGATGAAGGAGAAAAATATTTTACTAAGTATAGATACTTCGATGAAATTAAAAAGTTAAAAAGAATATGTTCTGAATATGGAATTGATATTAAATTTAATCCTACTTTGGCTAGAGGACTTTCTTATTATAATGGAAATATTTTTGAAGTTTATTCTGAAGATATTGATGTTTCAATTGGTGGTGGTGGTGGATATACTATAAATGATATGCAATCTACTGGAATTTCATTAGGACTTGAACCTATTTTCTTGATTTCGAAAATTAAAGAGGAGAGAGTAAGATACCTTATTGCTTCCTTAAATCAAGATGATAAGGCGATTGGAATTGCTAAAAAACTAAGGGAAAAAGGATTTTCAACTTTAGTTTTGTTTGACAAAACTATATCAAAATTTATAGAATATGCAAACATCAAAAAAATTGAGAATATTATTTTTGTAGGAGAAAATGAAGTAAATCATAATAAATATAAAATAAAAAATATGGATTCTGGGAAAGAAGTTATCTATTCCTTTGAGGATTTTTGATTTATAATATGAGTTTAACAGAACAACAAAAATTTGAACTTGAGTCGCTTGTAGACGAATTAAAGGGATATAGAGGAAGACATACTGAATTAATTACTGTTTATGTTCCGGCCAATTTTAACTTAGTACAGGTAACTAAACAACTTGAAGATGAGAAAGGAACTGCTACAAACATTAAGTCTAATAGTACTAGAAAGAATGTTATTAATGCATTAGAAAGGGCGATTAGAAAATTAAAAGAGCTAGGAAGAACTCCAGAAAATGGTCTGGCTCTTTTTAGTGGAAATATAAGTGATGTCGAAGGAAAAGATGACTTACGAGTTTGGGCATATGAACCGCCAAAAAAACTAAAGGTAAGAATCTATAGATGTGACCAAACTTTTGTTTTAGAGCCATTAGAAGAGATGATGGTTAATGACGAAGTCTACGGATTATTAATAATAGAAAGAAATGAGGCTAGTATCGGCTTATTGGACGGTAAACATATAAGATTATTGCAACGTATGACATCTGGAATTCCTGGGAAGACAAGGGCAGGTGGGCAATCTTCTCAAAGATTTCATAGAATTAGAGAAAGTATGGCAAAAGAGTTTTTCAAGCGTGTTGCAGATGCTATGAAAGAACATTTTTTTGAAAATAAAAAACTAAAAGGAATATTAGTCGGGGGCCCTATTCCTACAAAAGAGGAATTTTTAGAGCAGGGTCAACTTACAACTCAGCTAAAGGATAAAGTAATTTCAGTAAGAGACCTAGGGGACACTGGTATGCCTGGGCTGATTGAATTGGTTAACTTATCCCAAGATGTTTTATCAGAGCAAGAGATTACAAAACAAAAGAGAATATTAGATGAATTTTTCGAAATGCTTGCAAAAGAACCTGATAAGATTAGTTATGGTTTAGCAGAAACAGAGGACAGGTTGAATAAAGGAGCTGTTCATAAATTAATTATTTCAAAAACTATTGATAAAAATTTAATAAAAAAATTCGAATCACTAGCATCATCTACATCCGCAGAAATGTATATCGTAACAAATGAAACTCCTGAAGGTGTACAGTTTGATAATTTAGGAGGAGTGGGAGGGATACTAAGATTTATCGTCTTAGATTGAATTGTCTAAAGTTGCATTCAAAACTCTTTTAAAGTAGTTTTTTTTATTCTATATGTGCGCCTGTAGCTCAGCCTGGATAGAGCATTGGCCTTCTAAGTCAAGGGTCGCAGGTTCAAATCCTGCCAGGCGCGTTGAGATGCGATTGGGCAAATGATGTTGAAGATTTTTATCAAAAATATCATGATTTAGAATGGGGAAGACCGGTGCATGATGATAAAAAATTATTTGAAATGTTAATTTTAGAAGGAGCACAAGCGGGTTTGTCTTGGGTTACAATTTTAAAGAAAAGAGAAAATTATAGGAATGCATTTGACAATTTTGATTTTAGAAAGGTGTCTAAATATGATAATAAGAAAATTGATGAATTGATGAATAATGATGGCATCATAAGAAATAAATTAAAAATTAATTCTGCTATAAAAAATGCTAAAGTTTTTTTGAAAATTCGAGAAGAATTTGGTTCATTTGATAAATATATTTGGAGATTTGTTGATGGTGAACAAATAGATAATAAATATAAGACGATAAAAGATGTTCCTTCAAAGAATGATATTTCAGAAATGATATCAAATGATTTGAGGAAACGTGGAATGAAATTTGTTGGACCAACTATAATTTATTCTTTTATGCAGGCTATTGGAATGGTAAATGATCATATAACATCTTGTTTTTATCGAATTATCGTCTAAAAAACACAAGAATTTTTAAAGAAGTATAACTAAAATATTCTATGATATTGAAAGGAGGTAAAAAAAATGGCACTTGACTTTGCAAAAGAAGCAATAAAGAATACTGAAGCTAATAGTATTAACTTCGACGATTTGAAATCTGGTAAGGCTAATATCAAAGTTTTTGGATGTGGTGGTTGTGGTTGTAATATGGCAACTTGGCTTTACAATAAAGGTATAAATGGAGCAACGGTTTATGGTATAAATACTGACGCCTTGCATCTATCCATAACTAAGGTTGACGAAAAAATTCTTATAGGGAAAGAATTAACACGAGGACTTGGATGTGGTGGATATCCAAAAAAGGGCAAAGAAGCAGCAAAGGAATCTCTTACTGACCTTAAAAAAGCCGTAGCGAATTCGGATATGGTTTTTGTTTTGGCTGGTATGGGAGGAGGAACAGGTACTGGCGCAATACCAGTTGTAGCTCAATTGGCTAAAGAGTCTGGGGCGGTAGTAATTGCTGTTGTAACTATGCCTTTTGAAGCAGAGAAAGCAAGAATTGATAAAGCTGAATTTGGATTACATGAGTTAAGAGAAACTGTTGATACCGTTATTGTTTTAGATAATAACAGGCTAGTTGACATAGCTGGACAACTCCCTATGGAACAAGCTTTTGCAGTTGCAAATGAATTGGTTGCAACAATGATAAAAGGTATTGTAGAAACAATTACACTTCCTTCATTAATTAACTTGGATTATGCAGATGTCTCTTCGATAATGAAAAATGGAGATGTTGCTGTAATTGGTATTGGGGAAGATAACTCAAACGCAAAAGTAGATGCTGCTGTGCAACAAGCACTTACGCACCCTCTTTTAGATGTTGACTATAGAGGCGCTACTGGTGCTTTAGTACATGTTACTTGTGGTCCTGATCTAAAACTAGAAGAATTTGACACTATTGGTCGTCTCGTTACTGATAACTTAAGTCCAGAAGCACAAGTTATAATTGGTGCTCGGGTCAACAAGGAATTTCAAGGAAGAGTCAGAGTTATTACAATTATGACTGGTGTTAAGTCTCCATATATTTTGGGGAAAACAAGATCTGATCAGTATTTAGAAGACAGAAGAATTAGTGTAAATGAACTAGGTTTAGACGACTTAAGCTATTAAAAATTATTTTTTATTTTTTATTTTTTATTTTTTACGAATTTTTAGAACTCACTCTTTTCTGTGGGTTCATCGTTTTATTATTATATCTGTTAAAGAATAAAACACCATCTAATGGTGCTTTTGTCCTGTTTGGAGTTTCGCTATTTTTTACTTCTAACCCTACAGGAAACACACCTTCAACTTTTAACTTTTCTGGAATATCTAGCACTTCTTTGATTTTTTCTTCATTAAATAAGCCTACCCAGCAACTTGCTAAACCAAAATTAGTCAATGAGAGAAGAAAGTTTTCTATTGCTGCACCTGCACCTAAAGTAGAATAATTTTCTGCTCGTTCCCCATAGTTTAATTTTAATTTTGAATGATCTCCGATAACCACGACTATATATTTCGCTTTTGAAACGAAATTTTGTTGGCAGGCCAAACCCACCTTATTGATTTTTTCAGGTTCATTTACCAATATATAGTTTAAATATGGAATGTTTCCAGCAGATGGCGCATATCTTGAAAGGTCAATAGCCCTTATTATCTTTCTCCAGTCTGGAGAGTTATTAGAATATTTCCTTATACTTTTTCTGTTTTTCACAACTGTCACAAAATCCATATAGATTCTAGTGGTTAATAGTTTTTATTTGTTTCTAAATTGCACATAATTATAGAGAGGTTACTTGACTATAACCAACTTAGAGAATGCTTCTTTCTTAATTAATAATTTAGTATTTCTTTCAACACAATATGGATTTTCGTTTTCTGTTATTGCCTCTATGTCTAAATGTTCTATTTTTCCTGATGTATGGCCTTTTGATTGTGGTATTAAATAGACATTAAAATCGTCAGCATAGCTTTTTATTTGAGTTGTAATATGTTGTGGAGCTGTTCTTTCTTTTGTCATATTGGCGAAGCAAATATGGGTTACTCTTTTTGGTAAACTTATTTCAAAATATTTTTCTGTTGTTGTAGAACTTCTTGCACTATTTATTTCGCTTTGCAAATTTTCATAAAATTGCACTAGTTGGGCTGTTTCTTGCATGTTCATAAAAAACTTTATAGCAACAAACGCAAAAACTATAAACGCTATAATCAAGATTAAGGAAAAAATTACATTAAAAGACATTCCAATTGCCTGTTGTGCTTTTTTATTCTTCATGATATATTATTATATTTTCTTTTAAATTTAAATCTTTCCTCTTTACAATGTTGAACGTATTATTACAGAACAATCAGCAGGGTCAGCACTACCATAATCTAAGCATTTGATATAATACGTTTTAGATTTGTCCCAAGGTGACAGGGTGTGTTCTTTTGTGTTTGTTAGTGGTATTATTGTTCCATCTTTGTATGAAAATGTACAGTCTGTATTGGTATATGTACAATTTGAATCGAATGCTGTTATTAGTTTTAATGCACCTTCTTCTTCACGTATCCTTGCTATAACTGCTGCATTTAAATCTATATCAATGTCGAAATTTATAGTTGAGTTTACTGTGTGTCCTGCCTCGTCTTTACATTCCACATAGTATTCATAGCTACCATCTCTTAAACTATCTAAAAGTTGAGTACTTACTCCATCTGTATTATTTGTATCTTCAAATTCTATTAATCTAGATAATTGGTTTGCATTGTTTCTATAGCTACATGTAGCCCTGCCTGCATTACATCCGAATAATGTTTGCACTCTTAATGTGACTGGATAAACTGAAAGTGCTCTACCGTAAAATGTAACATTGTTTGGCGATATACTTTGTAACCTTAACTCTGAGCCTGTTCTTAGTGTTAAGTTATAATTTCCGCTAGCGTCATTAGAATTATTATTTATGTCTTTACATGCAAAATAATAAGTTGTACCTTCTGCTTTAATACCATCTATAGTTGCAAAACATTCGTTTCTGTAATTAGCATCTTGAGATGAAGTACAGCTCATGATATTAGACATGTCCTCAAAATCTTTTTTAGATCTATCCCACCTGCACTCCGCAACTGATGACTCTTCTTTAATATAAATTCTTACTGGTGTCCCTTCATTTAATACACATCTATTATCTGCAATATCTGAAGCCATTATCATTGGAGCATTTTTGTCTTCTGTTGGATCTAAGTTAAATGATATCATGTAAGGCTGTGGCGTTCTAATTCCTTTTGCACTTGTACACCAAACATATAGGTTTATGGTTTCTACTTCTATAGTTTGTTCAATTAATTCAAATATTTTATTGAAAGTATCTTTGTTTACTAAGTTCATTGTCTCTTTGAAACTTTCTCTTAATTTTGAACTTCCAGCTATGTAATATTTATCTGCACTCTCATAGTCAGATTGATTTAGAGATATCTCACATCTTGAAGGTTTATTTGTATCAAATCCAAAAGTTAGAACATCTATTGCTTTTATCCAATTGGCACCATTCTTTTGCTTTATCTTGAACCCAGCCCCTCCTCCTACAGACATCCTATTTTCATCGTATATCTCATATCCATTTGTTAAATATGATTCATTTATTGTAATTTTTGGAGGGTCCATATCACCTGCGAAGCCATCAAAACAAACCCTACTACTTTCATCGTATTCACAAGAATCTCCTAAACTTTCACATTTATATTTTGTACATAAATCTCCTAATTGATTGCATACATCATAATTATCGCATCCGTATGGTGGTATCCAACCTTCGCATGAGAAAGTTACAGGTTGGATAGCTGTTTCTTTCATCAAACTAACAACAGATATTGCAAGTGTAACTATTCCAAGAGCCCATCCTACCGGGCCCCCTACTAAAAAAAGTGCACCAGTATTAATGATCCCAATAGGGATTGCTGCAGCACTTTCCTCGTTAAATGCTATATCTTTTCCATAACTTTCATCCCCCGCTGCATCAACAATATTTATTAGTATTATTCCAGATACTAATCCCATAATTAACACAAATATTTGAATGTAAACTTTCTTATATTTCTTTGTTATCATATTCCGCCTCCTCCTAGTTGGGTGTTTACCCATGACTGTAATGTCGCATATGTACCTTTCGGAGAATAAACCTCATCATAATACTGTCCAGTGTGTTTATAGCCATTTCTATCCTGGGTACTAATATTTTTAATTATATTTGCATAAAATCCACAATCTCCTGCTGATACACAAATACTATTAGCTTGCTCTACCCAGAGTGAATTATTAATACAGTCAACATTACCGGTGATACTAAAACCTGCATCTTCAAAATCATCCCTTGACTTCCCCCCCCAACTACGAAACCAATTTTTTAAACCCATCCATAAATTCCTTTCGTATTCTACTTCGCAAGTTATCTGAACTCCTGAACATGTTGTAGAAGAATCGTCTCCGATAGAATACATTGGCAGACAAACCCCTCCATACTTACTACTTCCGAAATCTATTACTGTATTATATAGATTTATCTTGCTTTCTGTACTTTTTAATAAATTTATTTCTGAACTACTAATCCATCTGCAATATCTTTGATAAGTGTTTAAACAATCATATTCTGATGTTTGAGCCATACAGTCTGGATATGCATTAGCAATACACCTTGCTGTACTATAATATATCTCTGCACCATCCCAATCTACTTTTTGACTACTAGATATACAAATTTGTTTTCTTTTTACATCACAATTTTCTTTTATGACATTCCCTTGAACACACTTATACAGGTAGTATTCTTGCCCCACTAAGTCTAATCCATTTCCTATGCTTTTGTTTGTAAACAGTTTTCCACTATCTGAAATTAGGGGATTATTCACTGCATTTTTATCTGTTTCACACCAACTTTCTCCATTCTTTTTTTCTATGCCATTAACAACACAGCTCGTAGATTTACAATAATGCAAAACATTTGAGTATTTACCATATAATTCTTTCCCTTTTGTAGATTCGTCTTCTTCGGATAAAATACTACATTGCGTACCTAAATAATAATCACAATCTCCATCAAATGTTCTAGAAAATGACGAATAGTTTGTTATAATTTTACCTCCGTTGTGACTAAGGCTATCTCCCCCCTTTTCGTTAAAGTTAGCTACTATATTTTCTCTATTCCCACAACTATCAACCCAATAAACATCTAATGTCTCCATACCACTTAATCTGTCACAGTTTGTTGAGTATTGTCTTGTGCAGTTTGTTGCCAACTCTGAAGATGAACATAAATATCCAGCATAGAATATTGTTGAATCGAGTTCATCTTTTCCTATGACTCCTTCAACTCCGTCACAATCTGCTCTTGTTTTTAATCTACATGTCTTCATTCCTATTGAATTTGTTGCAACACAAGCACCTAATTCATCTGTATTTTTCAATGAAAGACATTCAAATTGATCATGTATTGAAGGATTAAATTCAAATTTACTTCCTAAACTTGTTGCTATATAAGAACACTCACTAGCTGAGACGAACATTGCATTTCTTGAACCTAATAAGCAACATCCTTTTTGACACGCTGCTACATTTCTCATGCTTTGATCCAAAAATATACCCCCAGAGTCTTCACATGTTATTTTAGGAGAAGAAATACATGAGCCCCTTACAGAATCAATGCATGTCCCAACTCTACAAAAACTAGTTGACGCACAAGATGTCTCAGTTATACCTCCATTACTATCACATTCTGTGGCAACATTACTCTCTTTAATATTTTGACAAGTAGCTCCTGAATGCGTTCTTTCACAACAAAATGTATTCTCAGCTCCCATACTGTGAACAAATGTTACTAAAAACAATAATAATATTAGGAAAAAATACTTACTATTACCCATTTTATATTTTGAATTCTCCATTTTATAAATCTTGACTGTCTCCTGGTATTCCCATTACTTGGGACCTAACTGCAAATTTATATTCAATATCGTAATTCGTATTTTTTATCGAGTATATTTTGGTTGAATCTGTTCTGTATAATGATGTTATTATATAATCTTGATATATACTCATAAGTTGGGATGATATGTCGACACTTGGATAATAATTTGATCTCTTTATTTCAAGCTCATCATTCATTATTAAATTAGCCATGCTTAATATCCCGTATATATCTGATTGAACAGGAATTATTATTTCTTCAAACTGTCTACCTTCTATTGTAGTAGGTGCATTAATTAAGACTTCTATTTTTTCAGGCAATATTGTTAGGTAAACTTCAATCTCTCCCTTTTTTACATCATATCCTAAATTTTGTAGTTTGGTTAGCGAATTTTTATAACATATATTTATTCCGTCATAAACCAAAGGAAGTAATTCTTCTTCAAACTTTTTTTCTGGGAAAGGCACCTGTGTTGTTCCTGTTTCATCATTTTGAGAAGTATATATGAAATATGGTATTCTTTGCCCCTTATATATAACACCAAATTCTGGTTTTTTGAAACCACCAGTTATTGCAAGATCAGAAACTTTTTCAGATACTGTATGACTTACACAGGCATCAAAGTTCATAGAAACACTTCTTGAAGAATCCATTATAGGTTTAACCCAAAATATGAATGCTAAAATTCCAGAAAAGACTACAATCCCTAAAATTATAAACAGTGTTACTTGTCCTCTTCTCCCCGTATTCATATTTTTTTTAAGATGAACTTATTTATAAGGTTTTGGATTTCTTTATTAATTATAAAATAGCTCGTGATTCTAGAAAGAAATATAAAGTATTTTCTCTCTTCAAATATATGTTTGTTAAAAATGCTTATGGGAGAATTATAAAAGATTCTCGTAATGAAAAAACCATACAAATTATTTTATCTACTCACAATGGGAGATATTTCTGTTCATCTCCATCTGGAAAATCTACCGGTAAATATGAGGTCCCTGCGTATAATTCTTCTGGAATAAAAAAAAGTCTACTATTGTTAAACAAATTTTGTGAATCTTTGAAAAATAGAAATTTTATTTTGAAGGGTATAAGAGACTTAGAACAAATACAGGCGCTTGTTGATTTATTTGAAAAAAAGAATGGTAAATTAGGAGGAAATACTACATATATTATCCATGGTGTTTTTTTGAAAGCGGCAGCCGATGAAAAAGGTAAAGAGGTTTGGGAATTTGTCCACAATGATATATACAAGAATTCTTTACCGAAAATTCCTATGCCTGTTGGGAATTGTATAGGAGGGGGGTTGCATTCAAAGCATATTAAAATGAGGCGTCCTGATTTTCAAGAGTTTCTATTAATTGCAGAAGATGACTCTTTTAGTAAAGCCATTTCTAAGAATATAAGAGCATATGAGAGTTCTAGAGTTTTATTAAAAACTACAAGTAAGAATGATGAGAGTGCATGGAGAACTAATAAGAACAATGAAGATACTCTAAATATACTTAAGACTGTTGCAGATAAATACGGCTTAAAAATTGGATTAGATATTGCAGCGTCTACTTTTTTTAATGGAAAATTATACGATTATAAACATAAAAATCTTGACCGAGATCCAGCCGAACAAGCTGATTACATGTCTAGGCTAGTTGAAAAATATGATATATTTTATCTTGAGGATCCATTAGATGAGAATGATTTTCTTGGTTTTAAAAAAATTTTAGATAATGTAAAAAACAGGGGGACATTAATTGTAGGAGATGATTTAACAGCAACTAATTTTGACAGACTGGTAAAAGCGGTAAGTTTGAAATCTATAAATGCAATTATTGTCAAACCTAACCAGGTAGGTTCTTTACTTGAGGTAAGACGAGTGATAGAATTTTGTAAAAAAAGAAATATTAAAATTATTTTTTCTCATCGTTCTGGAGAGACTATGGATACCTTATTTTCGGATTTAGCTGTTGGGTTTGGAGCAGACTATGTAAAATGTGGTATTATGGGTAAAGAACGATTAATAAAACATAAAAGAATTATTGATATTGAAAAACAAATAAAATCTTACAAGTTTAGAAAAAATTAAACACCTTCTGATGCCCCTTCGCTAACTACAATAGTTTTATCGGAATCTTTAGCTGTTTTTACTAAAGAATCTTCCTTCTCAGCAATTTGCCTCATTTTTTCTTCAATAGCTAATTCTGCTTCTTTCATTTCTTTTTCCTTCATTTCTTTTGCTTTCTTTTTCTTTCTTGGTTCTTCTAATATTAACTCTTCTCCTACAAATTCTTCTAAAGATGGTAACGGCTTATCTATATTGTGTGCTTTCATATATTCTCTTGATAAAAGATAGAAGATAAGTCCTAAAGACTTGTTTGATTTGTTATTAGAAATTATTACAACATCTATGTCTGATGTATGGTTGTTTGTGTCACAGATGCCTACAACTGGAATTCTAACCCTTCTAGCGTCACTTAAAGCATTTTTATCTAACCAAGGGTCACTAATCATTAACATGTCTACTTCTACAAAGTTCTCTAGATGAGTATTTGTTAATATCCCAGATGGATATTTTTTAGTAAATATTTTTACGCCTGTTAGTTCAGAGAATATTTTAACCGCTCTCCAACCGGATTCCCTTTTACAGACAAGTGCCCATTCATTTGGTTTAAATTTACATATGAACTTTATTGCGTCTGAGAGTTTTTTGTCAACTAGAACCGTATTTAATATAGCTAACCCATCTAGTCTTCTTCTATATATGTATTTTCTCATTGATGGAGTAATTACTTTTGTCCCTAAATAAGATGCAGTTTTAATATAATCTTCAATTGGTGTTAAAATAGTAGTCTCTTTTGGTAGCTCTTCTTCTCGTGTTCGCACTATTTCTTTTGTTTCTGTTTCTTCTGTTTTTGATTTATTTGCCATATAATGAATTCAGGAGTGTTTGCTACTTATCTTTTGACTTTTGCACCTGATAATTTATAATTAAAATGTTGTTTGGTTTTTAAACCTACTTATTTCTCTTTAATTTACGCTTCCTTTTTTCAGCTTTTAATCTTTTTCTTTGCCACTTCCATCTCATTTGGTTTTTCTTCTTCCAACGCCTACTTGATCTTTTCATAAATATATTGTTGATTTTAGCTTTTTAAAAGTTTGTGTATTGTCCTAGGCTTAGTTAGTAATAATTACTCCTATCCTAGTTGGATTCTAGAAAACATTTTTAAACCAGGTAGATTTTACGATTATATGGCTTCAAAAAAAGTAGTAAAAAAGGGTAAGGGAAATAATACAAAAAAGAAGGGTGCAAAGAAAAATATGGTTGATAAAAAAACTATGAAGTGGGCTGTCTTAATTTTAGGATTAATTATTATTGCTATTGTGATAATAAATGTGGATATGTACAAAGATAATAATTCAGAGAAACCTTGTACAAGAGAATATGTTCCTGTTTGTGGTAGTGATAATGTTACATACTCAAATAAATGTCTTGCAGAAAATGCTAAAGTAAGTTATTCTAGTGGGGCATGTGAATGGAGAAATTATTGTACAGAGGAACAAAAGAATGCTATTCTTTGTACTTTAGAATATATGCCTGTTTGTGGTAGCGATGGTGTAAGTTATGGTAACAAATGTGGAGCATGTATCTCTGAAGGTGTAGAATATTGGATAGATAATTTGTGTCCTGATGAAGAGTAATTTTTAAAAACTATTTTGTATTATTATGTTTAGATAAATGTTTTTATTTTATATTTAAAAAATATGGTTCAAAAGAAAAAAGATGATTTAGTAGGGAAGAGTAAATCTAAGAGAAAGACTCCTGACCAAGTCGGCAATATCGTTTTAGGGGATAAAAAATTCAGGTTTGGAATGCCTTTTGAAAACCATAAGGGTGAAGTTAAATATTATATATGGAGATTTAAATTAAAAATTGCTGAAGTTGTTGTAAAGGGAGAAGAAGTATCGTTAGTGTTCTTTAATTTTAAAAAAATTGGAGATTATAAAAATTTAATTTTAGATGAAGATTTTCAAAAGAAATGGGCAGAGAGAGAAAAAGAACTTCTGGAGTCTCAAATTAAATGTCATTTATGTGACAAAAAGATATCTAAGAGTGCTAGACCCAATATTTATCATTTTAATATGTTTAAATTCAAATCACAAGTTCTTGAAAAGTCAGTTAAAGTTTCTGATGATGTTGTATCCGGGAAGCTTAGTGTTTCAGAAGGTTGGGATAAATTTAATGATATATTAGAAGATGGTAATAGATATTATATGTCATTAAAAGAAACGGCTTTGATATGTCCTAGTTGTGCAAAAGAGAAAAATATAAATTATTAAGCTATAAATTTAGCCTCTTTTGATTCTTTTTTCCCATCAATTGTTATATTTCGTATTAGTATACCTTCTCTTTTTGAATTTTCTCTAATTTCCGCTGGACTCATCTTTTCATAACCTTTAGGATAAACTATTTTTTCTATTTTAAGAGTGTGATTTACTTTGACTTCTTTAAAATCTAGCCCAATATCAAAGAAAATTTTATCCAATATTTCCTTGTTAGTTGTTTTTAGTGTACAGAAATTTGCTTTTACTTCCTCACTATCTTTGTCTGACTTCCCACTTTTTGGAGATTTTGCTTTTATTTTTAAATCAAATTTATCTTCTTTAAAACTTAATGCGTAGAATGCTTTTGGATATTTTTCCATTAGAGTTAGTAACTCTTTAGTCTTTATTTCTGAATTAATTATATATTTTTTCACTCCTTGAAATTGGCTTACTTTAGAAATATCAAATGTTATGTCTCCTCTTAATTCTAGTGTTGTTGCTATTATTCCGCTTGCTTTTATGGATTCTTTAGAATGTAATAAACAAGATTTTACCAAAGAGTTTGCGTATTCGTGTCCGGTTTTTACAGCCCAATTACTTGATTGTTTTTTTGCTTCAATTAGATACTTATCTTTAAACTCTCCACGGGAAAATTTTATAAAATCATTATGTACTTCTGAATCAAAATTTCCTTCAAACACCTTTTTTATTACCATTTTAAGTAAAAATTGATTTGATTTATAAATTTTTCTTATAAGTCTTATACAATAATTCTTAAAAAAGAAATCTAACTGTATATTATATGGTTGATGATATTGTCTCACAAGAGAACGAAAGAATTATGGGAAAAACTGCTCAGAGGAATAATATTCTGGCTGCTAAAATTCTGGCTGAGACTGTGAAGACTACTTTAGGACCTAAGGGAATGGATAAGATGCTTGTAGATAGAGCAGGAAATGTTATTATTACAAATGATGGGGTAACTATACTTGAAGAAATGGAAATAGAGCATCCTGCTGCAAAGATGTTAGTTGAAGTGGCGAGGACGCAAGATAAAGAGGTAGGGGACGGAACTACTACAGTTGTTATGCTTGCAGGAAAGTTTTTAGAGAATGCTGAAAAATTATTAGATAAAAAAATTCACCCTACTATTATTTCTAAGGGTTATAATTTAGCTCATAAAAAGAGTTTAGAAATTCTTAACGATTTAACTCATGAGATTAGTGATGAAACGGAATTACAAAAGGTTATACAAACTGCAATCACGGGAAAAGGTGTAGAGCATGTAAAAGAAAAGCTTTCAGATATAATTGTTGAAGCGATAAACATTGTTTCTAGTGGGAATCATTTTGATATTAAAGATATAAGAATTGAAAAACAAAAAGGACAGAGTGTTGAACAGTCTGCACTCATTAATGGAATTGTATTAAATATTGGGAAATCATCTTCTGAGATGCCTTCTGAAATTAATGGGGCAAAAATTGCTTTAATCGAAGAATCTCTAGAAATTCGTTCGCCTGAAGGTGGCGCAAAGGTTTCTGTTGTTTCTCCAGAACAACTTCAAAGTTTTATCTCTCATGAAGATTCAATTTTAAAAAATAAGGTTGATAAGATAAAGTCTATTGGTGCAAATGTTATTTTCTGCCAGAGGGGAATAGATGATGTTGTGCAGTTTTATCTTGCTCGGGCTGGAATATATGCAACAAGGAGAGTTCCGAAGTCTGACATGCAATCTATTTCTAAAGCTACTGGAGCGAAAATAATTTCTAAACTTTCTGAAATGAATCAGGATGATTTGGGATATGCTGAAAATGTAAAAGAAGTTAATCAAAATGACGATAGTTTTACTTATATTACTGGATGTTCTAATCCTAAAGCTATTACTATATTAATTAGGGGTGGAAGTGAACACTTGATGGATGAAACCCAAAGAGCAATTGAGGACGCACTTGGGGACATATCTTCGTTACTGAAGGATTCAAAGGTTGTTTGTGGTGGTGGTGCAGTTGAAATGGAAATTTCAAGAGAGTTAAAACAATATGCTCAAACTTTAACAGGAAGAGAGCAATTAGCAGTTGAAGAATTTGCAAATGCATTAGAATTTATTCCGACAACATTAGCGGAAAATGCTGGGCTTGACACTATAGATGTTTTAACTGAATTAAGGGTTGCTCATGATTCTGGGGAAAAAGATTTTGGTATAAATTTGTTTAATTCAAAAATAGAAAATACATATAAGGCAGGAATTATTGAACCGTTAAATGTTAAGATTCAGGCAATTAGTTCTGCAAGTGAAATAGCTACGATGATTTTGAGAATAGACGATGTAATTGCTGCAAAAAAGAAAGGCAGTAACAGTATGAAAAATCCATCTGCTATGTTAGATTACGATTAGTATTTATCTTCTTCTCCGAAAAAGTCTGAAAGTGTTCCGTTAATTTTTGATTTTGTCATTATTGCATATTTTAAAATTTCTTTTGTAGATGAGTTATTAGCTGACATGGAATAAAATGTTCTTTCTCCGAGTAGTGCATAGTGCCATTTGCAATTCATTCTTTCTTCTTCTGAAAGTTCGTTTATTTTATTGCACCAATCAACAGTTGATTTTCGTTTTTGTATGACATTATGATTATTCAAATCTCTTTCTGCTTTTGTTTCAACTAGGTAAATATTGTCTTTAATTTTAACCATAAAATCTGGGAAATAATGTGCTAAAAGTCCATCTTCTCTAATATAAATTATATTTGCAAAAGGATAGTCATATTCCCTAATTTTCAAGAAACTTTCTACTTGAGAATCTCCGTCAATAAATTCCATAAATGCTTTTTCAAATCCTCCTTTGTTGGAAGGGTATGCAACCAAGGGATAAATTGATTTTGCAACTTCAATAGAATAAGTTTCTCTCATTCTTATAGATTTAATTTCTGAAAAATATTTTTTTATAACTTCTGCATCTTCAATATCTAGATTATTTTGAAAGTCATAAATTGCTTTTGATATATTTTTTCTTATGTGCTCAATTATTCTTGAACCTGTAGATAATAAAATTCTCCAATTATTTCCTTCAAGAGGGTTAAATTCTTCGTTGAATAATTTTTTTCTAATATAGTTATCAATTAATTCTGCTATCTTAGCACTATTTATTTGCATTACTGGAAATTCTTGTTCGCTTCTTTTAGTCTTGCCAGTTTTAACTCTAATTATTGAAACTGCATTAACCATCTTTTGTAAAAACTGTTGATAACTTTTTGCAGAAAAAATCTCAGCTGTAACTTCATATTCTCCAAACCTTGTTTCTTTTGTTATTTCTTTACTAACAAATCTATCTCCCTCTGTAACAAATAATTTCTTTAATTCTGATAAATGAATTGGATAAATTTCTAAATTTTTTAGACTTATTTCTAGAGGTTTTAATTCTTCTTCTTTATCTTGGATAATTATTGGCCAGAATAAATCGTAATCTTTGTAATCTTCTTTTAATTCTACATTGAGTAAATCTCCCATAACTTTTTCTCTGTCTATTTCACTGTCAATTACAGCTATGTCCTCTGAGGAAAGTTCGGTTTCATAAAATTTCTCGTATTCTGGGTGTTCTACAATATGTAGTAAATTCAAATAATTATCTGGCTCTATTCTTTTCTTAAATAAATTAATTAAATTTTTTTCGTGGAGTTCAATATATTCTGGTTCTCGCCACATTTTTCTTAATCCTCTTCCTATGACTTGTTCTAATAAAATAAATGATGTGCTAGAACGAAGTGGAACAACAACACAGATATTATTTACATCAAAACCCTCTCTAAGCATAAGAACAGAAACTATTACTCGAGGTTTTTTTGCGCCATCCATATTGAATAATTTTTGTTTTATTTGTGCCCATTCTTTTTCATTAACTTCCCCTTTTTTGTTTGAGTGAATTTCCATTATTTCAGATTCAGAAAGACTTTCTTCTTTTCTTAAAAACTCCATAACAAATGGAATTACTTTTGTATCTTCACAAATTACAAGCATTTTTGGATGTTTTTTACCGTCTGTATTAAAATTTTTAAATGACTCTTCAAGAATTCTTAACTTAGAAAGTCCTGCTCTAAGCATAACTCTTTGTCCGCCAGAAAGTCCTACAACTTTTTCTCCTTCTCTTTCTGCTTTAAATTCTAGTGCGTCGGCTCCTTCACCTTTTCTTTTATCTATTGCAAC
>CAZZNU010000006.1:0-22750 GCA_964655925.1 Candidatus Woesearchaeota archaeon
GCAAAAGTTTTTTCCCTCCTAATATCTGCAATAACATTATACAATGCATTTAACTTTTCTAAATCATCACCTTTATTAGTTTTCAATTCTTTAGGCCATTCAGATATATGTATAGATTTAATTTTTTCATGTTTTCTATAATTTAACTGGTATATTTCTTCGGTAATAAATGGGATTATAGGAGATAGTAATTTTAGTATTTTTAATAATGTAACATACAATGTATATTGAGCAGACTTCTTTTCTCTTTCATCACCTTGATATATTCTCTTTTTTACTATTTCTAAATAATTGTCTGTGAAGTCTCGCCAAAAGAAAATCTCTACTTCTTGTTTAGCCTTACTGTACTCATAAGTTTCCCAATAATTTGTGACCTTCCTTATAATTGAGTCCATTTTTTCTAAAAACAATTTATCTAATAATATTAATTCTGGAACCTCTTTTGCTGGTGTGTAGTTGGCTAGATTCCCGAAGACAAACCTAGATGAATTCCATAACTTATTTACCATTTTTTTACCAGATTTTAAATCATCTTCTTGGTAATCTAAGTCATTGCCTAGGCTAGACCCACTAGCCCAGTATCTTAACGCATCTGAACCATATTCTCCTATGACTATTTCAGGATCTACCACATTCCCTTTAGACTTTGACATTTTTTCTCCTCCCATGGAAACATTACCTGAAATAACAATATCCTTCCAAGGTATCTGATTATCGCTCATTAGGCTTCTTGCTATTGTATAAAATGCCCATGTCCTAATTATATCATGTCCCTGTGCCCTCAAAGAAAATGGATGTTCTATTTTGTTATTAAATAAATTGCTAGCAATTTGAGGACTTATAGAAGAAGTAGCCCATGTATCTAACACCATATCTTCAGGTATTGCTTTAGATTTACATACCGAACAAGTTTTGTTTAATACTAATGGATCTACTGGTAATTCTTCCTCTTCAGGCAAAATTGTTTTATGGCAATTTTCACATTCCCATATTGGAATAGGTATTCCAAAATGTCTATTTCTCGATATGTTCCAATCCCACTCTAATCCATTAACCCAGTTGTTATATCTTTGGCGCATATATTCGGGAAACCATCTTATCTCACTACCTTTTTCTATTAACTTGTTTTTTTTATCTATTACTCTAATAAACCACTGCTTCGTTGGTAAAAATTCTATCTCACTACCACATCTTTCATGTGTGTTAACATTGTGAAAAATATCTCTTTGCTCATACACAAATCCATTTTCTTGCAAATCTCTTAATATGTTTCTTCTAGCTTCTTTTATTTTCTGATTTTTATACCTTTCATATGTTACTGTACCATCTTTATTGAAAACAATTTTGGGACTTAAATTGAGTCTCCTTATTATATCCACATCATACTTATCCCCATAAGAGCATACCATTAATACACCAGTACCTTTCTCTACAGATACTCCTTCATCTGAATAGATTGGCACTTCTTGATTAAAGAGTGGAACTATTGCTGTCTCACCCAATATATTCGAGTACCTTTTATCATCAGGGTTTACCATAATGCATACGCAAGCTCCTAAAAGTTCTGGACGGGTAGTTGCTATTAATAAATCTTCATTTGTACTTTTTATTTTAAACTTTAATGTTGAAAATTTACTAGGTAATTCTTTATCTTCTAATTCAGCCTGAGCTATTGATGTTTGGCACTCGCAACACCAAATCATAGGCACACTTGACTTGTAAACCTCCCCTTTATTATATAGATCTAGAAACCCTTTTTGTGATATCTTCCTGGACTCTTCGCTTATTGTAGAATAATAATTTGAAAAATCAGCGCTTATACCTAAAGTTTTCCATTGTTCTACAAATTCTTCTTTTATTTCATTAATCGTACCTGTGCATAATCTAATGAATTCATCACGTGACATCTCTTTACTTTTTACATTTTTTATTCTCTCTACTAATCTCTCTGTCGGGAGTCCATTATCATCCGTACCAAACGGATAAAACACCTCTCCGTTCATCCTTTTATAACGCATAATAAAATCTTGCTGAGAATAACTAAAAGCATGCCCTATGTGCATTTTACCAGATATTGTAGGTGGAGGAGTGTCTAATGAATATGTTTTTTCTAGTTGTTTATTTGGACTAAATTCAAATATTTTTTCTGATTGCCAAAAGGACTTTATTCTACTTTCTACTTCCTTAAAATCGTATACATTACTCATTAGATTAGGAATATTTCCCTGTTTAAAAAAACTTCTATCTTAAGAATATTTCAAAACATATTTAAACAAAGAATAATAAGAATATAAAGGATAAAATGGCAAGCGTAAAACTAAATTGGTATGTTACTCTTCTCATGTCTGTTTTTCTAGGAGGATTTGGAGTAGACAGATTCATGATGAAGAAAGTTGGAACAGGAATTTTAAAACTAATTAGTTTTGGAGGATTAGGTATTTGGTGGATAGTTGATATAGTTCTTATTGTCACAAAATATGAATTTGAAGGAATAAAGTGGATTAACTAAATTTGATCTATTTCTTTAAAGGATAATTTGTTTTTATCTCACCACTCTCTAGTTTCATTTTGAATTCCCTTCTTTTTTCTGCTAATTCTTTATTAGTAGGACAGCTCGGATTGAAACAAAATTTCCAGGGCGCTCTACCTTTCCTATACGACACGACCAACGGGAATTTACATTCTTCACAGAATTCTATGCTATCTTCTTTATTTTTAGATGGTTTCATTAATCCATTCGGTGGTAAAGAGTATGTTGTCTTGCACTCTGGGTAATTATCACATGCTACAAAGTATCTAGAGAACTTCTTTGCATATTTTATTGTTAAATTACCCTTTTTACAAACTGTACATATACTCATAGTATTTGATTCTTTTTCTTGTTCCCATACTTTAGCATTTGCATCAGCTAAACTTTCTCCAATACTTTTCAAATTCTTAGATATTTTTTCTGCGATTAATGTTACATTCTTTTTAGCTTCATTTAATATTTTTTCTTCTTGTTCTTCAAATTTATCTTTGGACAATTCTATTCTCTCCATCTTTTCTTCCATTTCAGAAGTCATTTTTTCATCTAATATAATAGGAGAAATTTTGCTAAGTGTGTTATGAAGTTGCATACCTAGGTCAGTTACCTCTATAGATTTACCAGACACATACGCTCTGTTAAACAAAGTCTCTATAATCGATGCCCTTGTCGCTTTGGTTCCTAGATTTCTTTTTTCAAGTTCTTTAATTAAAGATGCTTGTGTATACCTTTTGGGAGGTTGAGTCATCTTTTGTTCGTTTCTAATCTCTATCAAAACTACTTCTCCATTCATTGTTGGTATTAACTCATCTTTAAATGAAGAAGGATAAACATTCATCCAATTTTTTTTCTTCACAATACTACCGTTGGCTGTAAAAATTAAATTATTGACATTTACAATAACTTTCTTGGATTCAATAACTGCAGCATCGCAAAAACAAGAAATAAATCTTTTAACTATTAGGTCATATACCTTTTTTTCAAGTTCTTTTAATTTTTTAGTCTCACCTGTTGGGTATATTGCAGGATGTGCAGGATCTGTTTTTTTACCTTTCGTGGGTTCCTTGTTTGAGGCATATTTGGTTAGGGTAGTGTACTTATTTAACTTTTTCAATATATTATCATATTTTATAGACTTTGGGTACTCTTGAGAAGATGTTCTTGGATATGAAATGATTCCATCTGTGTACAATGCTTGTGCTATATTCAGAGTCTGAGCAGGAGTTAGTCTAAAGTATCTATAGCATTCCGTTTGCAATGTTGTTAGATCAAAAGGAATTGGCGCAGGAGACTTAACTTCTTTAATTGTAGTTTTAGCAGTTGCTTTTTTACCCTTAAGATGTTCAAATTGTAATAGTTTAGATTCTTTATTAATCAATTCTTCATATTTTACTTCTAACTTTTGTTTGTCTAAATCTTGAATTTGTAAAAAAACTTCCCAATAAGGCGTCGGGACAAAAGCATTAATTTCATTTTCCCGTTCAACTAATAAGTTTAATGATGGTCCTTGTATTCTACCTATAGATAAAATTCTGAATTGACCCGCACTAGTTAAAGATTTCATAAGTCCACGAGACAAATTTATTCCATAAAACCAATCAACAAAGTGTCTCGCCTCTCCTGCATATGCTGCACCCCATTCGATATGAGGATTTAAGTTTCTAAAAGATTCTTCTAGTTCTTCATTAGTTAATGTAGAAAACTTCATCCTTTTAGCATCTTTTTGATTACATATAAACCTAACAACATTCCACCCAATAACTTCTCCCTCTCTATCAAAGTCAGTAGCAACAATACATTCATTAGCATTCTTTGAAATTTTTTTCAAGGTATCAAAATATTTTTTAGTAAATGCAGATCCTTTTTTGTTGTAAGCAGGTTTCCATTCTACATTAAAATTAGGGAAAGGGCCTCTCAATTCCTTTTGTTGAATTCCAAATAGATGTCCTACTGCACATCCAACAACATATGTCCTTCCATCCCTCTGAAACTCGTAATATGATACTTTATCTTTTGACTGATATTTTACATCTTTATTTTTAGATAATGCTGCAGCTATTTTTTTAGCGGCCTGTGGTTTTTCTGTAATAATTAAACTAATATTATCTTTTTTTTCTTTTACAGATTTATTGCTCTTCTTTGTGTTATTAGACTTTTTTGTAATTTTCTTTTCTTTAGACATGCTTAACTGATTTAAACGGCGTTTTTATTTGTTTTGTTTAAAATTTACTTTTATCAGATATTTATTATCTTTCCATTATGACCAACTTGTATAATTTTTGTATTACCTATTTTTTCTTCTATACCTTCCGCTTCATGAATATGGGCAGATATTAGTAAGTCAGGATTTAATTCATCTATTGCTCTTCGTAAAATTTCGTCCCCACTAATACCAGAAAACTCAGCTTTAGTCCCAGATGCATGCCCATGAGACACTAATACTTTTTTAACATCTTTCATTTTTTCGAAATTATTTTTTATTTTAGTCAAATCTGACTCTTCTAATTTCATCCGCCAGTCCGCATTTCCAACTCCAGTTATGCCAACACCGTCATATACATAATAACTATCTTCTAAGCTTTTAGCATAGGAATGTTTTATGAGCTTATTTGTTTCTTCTAGACTATCCCAATTTCCATTCACAAAAAAAACCTTCTGATTGTTTTTTTTAAAGGAATTTAATAATGAAGAGTCTTCATTTTTCAACACTCCGAAGATATCACCTGCAAGAATAACTAAATCTACTTCATTCTTTAAGGCCTTATGTGACAATTTATCTGCAATTGTTTTGCTACCATGTATATCTCCAGCCGCTAAAATTTTAACCATACAAAAAATTATATTCTATACTTTATAAAAATAATTAAAACTTCCCAAATAAGTACATGTCTTTATCATATATTTCCTTTCTTAATATTATTCTATACAGGTTATAAGATATAATTTTCAAAACTGAGCTTATATCTTTATACCTCCTCGGGGAAGATGAATTTTTCAAATTTACAAGCTTATACTTCCCTATTTTTGACGCCCTTTGAGTAAAATTTGCATCTTCTCCGAATGCTATTTTTTCATCAAAACCTTTTATTTTTTTAAATATTTTTTTTGAGCAAAATATACCAATTCCCCCCATCGCTGGATGAGTACCAAAAAAGTTGACAATTCTAATTGCAGCATTTGTCACAAGATAAAATATATTTATCCAAAAACTTTGGTCTATTTTTAGCAAAAATGCAGCTATTTCAAATTTTTTCTTGTTTTTTATTCTATACAAATTTTCTATAAAATCTTTATCCACTATTGTATCTGCATCAAAAAACAACAAATCTTTATATTTTGCGAATTTGGCACCATAATTTCTTGCATGCCCAGGTCCTAGTATATCTTTTAAGTCCACCACTTTAAATTCTGAAAATTTGTTAGAAAAAGATTTAGCTACTTTCTTTGTTTTATCTTTGCTATTATTGTTAACAACTATCACCTCAAAATTTTGAAATGTCTGTATCGATAACGAAATTAATAAATTAGATATATATTTTTCCTCATTTAAGGCAATTATTATTATACTTAATTCTTTATTCATACGAACAGCCCTCTTTTTTTTATTCCCGTATTTATTATCTCAAAAAACATTTCTTTCTCAGGGATACTCCTATGTTTTCTTAAGATTAGTTTTCTCCTACCAAAGTTGTTTTGTAACTCTATATGACATTTGCTCCAATATTTTAACAAATCCCCTCCAACCATGTTAATTTCTTTTTTATCATTAAAAGAAGTATATATTTGATTTGTAACTATTATTGGTATTTTTCTTTTTCTGGCAATTTCATTTAGGAGCATTAGTTGTTCAGCCATTTTCCTATTTACCTTTTTTATATTATCATCATTTTTAGACTCTATGGCATTAGATAATTCTAGTCTGTACAAAATTCCTATAGAATCTACTACAATCAATCCGAATTCGTTTTTCTGTATATATTTATTTATCTTAGAGAAACATTCTTCTTGTTCTTTATAATTAGTTGGATTTAACAGCAAGATGTTAGAAATGTCTTTTTCAATTTCTTCTTTTGCCCCGTTATGTATTTGTTTAAACCTATCTATTGAAAAACTTCCCTCGGTATCTATGTACAATACCTTGTTTTTTTTCTTTGCTTGACTTACACAGACAGCCATTATAAGATTACTTTTACCAGAACCTCCTGGTCCGTAAATTGTAGTTATGATATCCTTTTCGTACCCTCCCTGGAAGAATCTATTTAAATCATAGCTGCCAGCTGAGATTTTATTACTCATGTTAAATTATGTCTTATTTTTATTAAAAACCTTCTGTTATTTTTTCTAGATCGTTGTTTAATATTTTGAGTTCGTCTGGATGAATTTCTTTTGTTATATTTATGGTAGAGAAATGTACAGGTTGCCATAAATATATTTTTTCTTCGTTAGCTAGTTGCAATAGTGGTAAAAAAGATGTTATTTTTTCTGAATTATCTTTTGATATTATATCAAACTCAACATAGTCCACATTGTTAAATAGATTTACAATATAACCTTGTAATCTTCTTATTCTAACAGATAATGGTATATGATCTTTTGGTAATACAACCAATGCTGATTTTTCAGCTTGCTTTATTTTTATTTCTTTTTTTATTCTACGATGCTCTGTATTCATAGCCAAATTTAAGGCATTCATTAATTCTTCAAGCGTTACTTTTTTCTGTCTTGCCAAGGGAGTTTTAGGTACTAATATTGGTAAAGATTCCTCATCTATTCTAAAATTTTCAATATTTAGTATCGTTTGTACTTCTTTTCTTTCGTACA
Source organism: Candidatus Woesearchaeota archaeon (assembly GCA_964655925.1). Classification (GTDB taxonomy): domain Archaea; phylum Nanobdellota; class Nanobdellia; order Pacearchaeales; family GW2011-AR1; genus JAGVXH01. The sequence continues at coordinate 7,349 of CAZZNU010000006.1, forward strand.
AACTCTCATTTAATTTATTTATATATTGGTTAACCAATCTATCCGATTTTAATCTTAATAATATAGAACATGCATATAAAACCTTTGAAGAAATAAAAAAATCCGAGTCTTCTAACTCTTTTATCTTTTCTATATATTTGTCTGCTAATAATGTTATATCTATGTCCCAAGGATCCAACTGCTCTGTTTTTATTAAATCATAAATAATCGATTGCCAGCTCAATTCATTGCTAGTTATTAAGTCAAAAAATTGGGACTGATTTATTCTATCTCCTCGTTTCATTAATTAATTAATAAATTTTTATTAATAAATCTAACCTACCCTCCCCTATTACTACTATCTGGTTACACACAATAGAAAGGTTTAAAAAGTATAATGTTCTTATGTAAACATCACCTCTTTTTCCCCAGGAGAGAGCGGTAAGGCAACTGTTTAGATCGCTTTATCGCATCTCCCAGGGTTATGATTATAGATACGATAAAAACTAAATGAGTATTACCTAGAATTAGTTTATTATAAATAAAATGCATTAATTATTCTAATTTTGCTTCGACATTTTTCTTCTCAAATTCTGTAAAATGACATCTTCCACAATATGCCCTTCCTTGACTAACTGATAAAAATATTCCTGGTCCACATCTTGGGCAACTCCTTGCTCTAATTACTTTATCTCCTTCAATTTTATATTTTAAATATTTCTTAGATGTTGGATTGTTTTTATGCTTTTTCTTGCCCTTTATTTTAGATTTTATCGCCATATTATTCTGCTATACTAGGTTCCTCTTTAGATTTTAATTCTTTCATTTCTTCTCTTTTCTTTTTTAGCTCCTCTCTTTTTTTCTTTTCTATTTCCATTCTAATTTTTTTAGGTATAGTTGTGTGTTTATTTTTATCTTCTTCATTATTATAAACAAAAACATTTGCAATAAATTTTTTTTCTCCAAAAGAAGATTTTATACCATTTATTACAGTAAGATTTTCAGGCTTGCCAATTTCATCAATGATTTCTTTTTTAGTTGGTGTAAAATCATTTATTATTTCTAATAAATACTCCTCTCTTCCAAAATAATCATTCTTTTTTTGATGTATTATTTTTGATCTCATCTTGACTTTATAGCAAACTCACCATTACTATTTATTTTTAATTTATTAGCGATTTCTGACTTTTCTGTGTTGAATACATACATCCGTCCTTTAAAAGAATCACTAGATGGAGTTTCATTACAATTCGGGCATTTATCACCAATATATATTTTGTTACAATTCAAACAAGCTTTTTCCTTTGTTTTAGGTGCCATTATTTCTTTTTAGTATTAGATTTAGTTGTTTTTTCTTCGTTCTTTATAGCCCTAATCTTTTTTTGTTTATCTCTTTCTCTATCTTGAACAATCCACTCTATTTTCCCTAAACCGGGCTGCCTCATAGTGATTCCTATTTTAGGTTCTTCTCCTTTGTAAGAAATTGCTACTATTCTACCTATACATCTATCTCCCTTAACCAATGTTCTCTTACTTTCCTTACCAGACAGAGAACCACTTTCAGAAAAAGATACAAAATCATCCATTGCTTGAGATATATGAATCATACCCTTTACAGCACCTAGATTCATAAATGCTCCAAAGTTAGTTATTTCTTCTATTGTTCCATATACCAATTCTTGTAACTCTGGCCTAAAAACTACGACTCGGAATGTAGATTCGTAATAAGCAGCCCCATCTCCTGGAATGATAACTCCTTCTTTTACGCTTAGTACATCTAGAACAGCGACAATAATTCCCATATCTTTGTCTTGAAAACCAACATATGACTCTTCTAGTTGTGACTTTACAGCCTCATCTGTGTCTATCCCAAACTTATTTGGGCTTACTCTTATGTGATCTGTTACTAATAGTTCGTAGAACATAAATAATTAGTGGAAAAATGATTTATAAATCTTACTAAGCAAAAACAATAATTAAATGACTCTGGAGGGACACGAACCCTCGACCTCCGCCTCATGAGAGCGGCGCTCTAACCAACTGAGCTACAGAGCCTTAATTATATCTATAGATAATTATTTAAAAATCTAATGCAAAATTAAGAAAAAAAAGATTTAATTATATTAAATGATTTTTCATAGAAGTTCTCTCTGTAGTTTAATATCACTCGTTTTTCTTGACATTCTTTGCATGACCCTCCACAATCAATATCTGTCTCATCCCCATCTTTGACACCATTGAAACAATAAGGGCAATATTGTGTTTGCATTATATTACTAAAATCTATTTTCAACGATTGAGATAGCGAATTGCTCTTTTCTATAGACGCAATTAAAGATTCATTTAAAATATTAAATATCCCAACATAGTTTCTACCACATTTTGTGAACTCCCTAATTTCTACGTCTATTGCAGTTGAACAGTTTTTTTCTTCTATATAATTATTTACGCATCTATTACTATCTACACACATTCTTTTCCTCATTCCACCTAATACATTTTTTTCATAAAAATTAGTTAATGTTTCGAAATTATAATCTATAGAGCAGTCACTCCAATCTCCACAATTAATCTTTGGTGTACAACTTTTAGAGCACTCTATTCTCTGAGGTTTATTATATTCAGTGCCACAACTGTTTAAATCTGTACATAACGGAGATGTATATCCACCTACACACTCACTCCAATCACACATCCAATTTTCTTCACATGTACCATCACAATGCCTTACTTGATTTGGGATGTTTGTAGGTATTCTACACTTGTTAGAATCTTTACATTCTCTTTTTTGCACTCCATCAACACACTGCTCCCATGTAGAACACTCCCATCTAGACTGACAATAAGACGCCCACACCTTCTCTTTATCTACAATATCTATAGAAATAAAATCGCCAAAACTATTAAACTCTTCAACAGGAAAAAAGTCTGAGATATTGGAATCTGTGACCAGACTTATAGTTGCATTTAAATTCTGAGATATAAGCTCTCTTGAACAATAATTAATAGGTAATGTTTTCTTATAGTAACAATAATTTTGCATTTTGAGGTCTTCAAATTCTATATCTAATGACAATGGTTTTCTACTAGCATTCATTTTATACAAATAACTTTTCTTCCCATCTAAATGTATGTCATATTCTTTTTGAGAAAAATCAAAAAATTCTATATTTATTTTATTTTCCAATGAGATATTGTTTCCTATAGATATCTCCAAAAAAATGTTTTTGGTATAAGCATCGTAACAGTTTTCTACTTTAATATAATTTATTAGATTATAATCCATACACTCCTCCCTGTTTAAATCTGAAGGTTTGAGTACTAGGTATAACAACAATACTATAAATATTAATATTGTAAAAACAAGCGATATAATTAACATTCTTTTATTATTCATACACTTCTCTCTTTTTCTTTTTTAATTGTTTTACATAATCACTACCCAATATCGGTTTTGCATCTATATTATGATACCATACCTTATCCACATTGCAGGATGTTTCTGGTTTTACTGTATCTATTTTTTCTACAATATTGTTTTTTAGCAACTTTTCCTCTATTTGTTGAGTTTTGTTTTTTTGAGCTATGAGTTCCTTTTTAAATATACTTTCTAATTGTTGTTGTTGTTTTAATTTTGCCTCTGTTTCTTTTAATATACTGATATTTTTTCTTGATTGTGCATCTAATTCTTTCTTTTTTAATTCAATAACTTTTATTAATTTCAATTGTTCCTCAGATAAATAACTAGGAGAAGATGCCTTCTCTATACTCCTAGGTGCTTCTACTTTTAGTACTTTAGAACTAGTTTCATTAAGTGGTATAACTAATTCCTTTTTGCTCTTTGCCTTCTGCTGTTCTATTTTTTTTTGTCTTTCAATTATAATCAAATCCTCTTTAGAAAATTCTATTAATCCAATTAATTCTCTGCTTACTTTTTCTACACTTATGCTAGTTACTCTATCTACTGAATAATATAAACTAAACATATCTTGGGCAAAAGCCATGTGCCTCATCAAACCTCTATCTTTGAAAAAATTTATCAAATAAGAATAACCTTTCTGTTCATCTATATTAAATATCTCTTTGAATAGTTTTTTAGCCTTTAGATTCACAACTTCTAGCTTTTCTAAGGGTGCTTTATGCGAATCTAGAGATTGCTCTATTTCTCTTTTTTTTAACCTAATTATATCACTTTCTTTTTTTTGCTTTTCTTTTTGTTTTGTTTTGTTTTCAAAAACTATTAATATTATTGCTACAAGTGTTGTTATTGCCACTAACACAGATAATATAATAATTCTACTATCTGATGTCAAAAAATTCACAATGCTCACACTCATTTTAAATTAAATAAATACTAATATAAAAAGATTACCTAATGCTTCAGAAAAGTAAATCTTTAAAAAGGGGGCAGTGTAAATCTGTATATGGTAAACAATATCGAACGACCTTTGGATTTGCTTAATTCAGCGAAAGGTAAAGAGATTCTTGTTCAACTAAAGTCGGGTAAGCAATTTGTCGGTACTTTGTTGGCATACGATATACATGTCAATGTTGTTTTAGACAATGCTAAGGAAGTTGAAAATGGAGAACAGACCAAGAGTTATGGTTTGAGCTTTTTACGTGGGGATACAATCGTTTTTATATCTCCAAACACTTCACATTAATTCGCGTTAACCTAGTTGAATTTCGCAAGGGATGATTTAAATGCTTTCTTAGTTCACACTTTAGAGTTCTATCTCATCGAAATCCTCTGCGACAAAAGTGTTTTTGAAAATACTCTTTGCTTCCTTTAACACAACTTTTGGTATTTCCGAAATTTTCTGAGAAAGATGTGTTATGTACAATCTTTTGGATTTTGAATCTTTTGCAATCGTAGCTGCATCAAACGTTGTCATATGTCCATAATTTTTCGCATATTCCTGTTCATCTTTTAAGTATGTTGACTCACAGATTAATATATCTGAATTTTTAGAGAATTCTATTAATCTTTTGTCAAACTTTGTATCTAATATTATGGATATTTTTTTTGACGGTTCAATATAAATTATTTCTTTTCCGCTTATTTTCTCTCCATTGATTTCTACAGTATTACCTTTTACTAATTCTGCCACTAGTGGAGTATTTCCTATATTTAATTTTTCAAACTTTTCTTTATCAATCCTGTTTTTTTCTTTTAATATAAATGAAAACGCAAGAGAAGGTATTGTGTGCATTGTTTCCATTGATTTTATCCTGTAATCCTTGCCCTCTAATACAAAATCTTTGTTTATTTCTTTTATCTCTATTTTAAAGTTTGAAAATTCTTTTTTTTCTAAATAATAACTTTTATTTATTACCTTTAAAAAACTAACAACATTCTTTTCAATACCCTTACCACCATATATTTCTAATGTTTTATTATAATCGTTCATTTCCAGTGTTTGCAATAGTCCAGCTAACCCCAAGAAATGATCTCCATGCCAATGAGAAATAAATATTTTTGTAATCTTACAAGGATTCAAACCTGCAATTCTTAATTGTCTCTGGATTCCCTCTCCACAATCAAAAAGTATATTCTGTTCTTTGTACCTTAATAAAATACCAGTATGATTTCTTTTTTTAGTTGGGATGGCAGAACCTGTTCCCAAAAATGTGATTTTAATTTTCTCGGACATTGTAATATTAATTTATTTGGATTTTTAGATTTTTGCCTATTTTCTCAAAAAGCAGATACTGGGATTTGCACCCAGGATCAACGGGTTGCAGCCGTTTGCCTTACTACTTGGCTATATCTGCATGGGAAGAAAATGGTCTTTTAATTTAAAAAACTATGGAAAAGAAAATTGAAAAAGAGATGATTAATAAAATCAAGAAAGAAGGTATTTCTTTTGGTTTTATTGAGGAAAATGTAAAAACTATTGGAGATTTGAAGAAGTTATCTGAGGAAATTAGGAAAAACAAAATTCAGAAAAGGATTATTACAATATGAAATTACTCAAAAACTCTAAGGTGTTTTTTAATAAATTTTTGAGCCATTTTCTATATCTTCTGATGGACTAATTAATATGCACTTTGACTCGTCGGAATTTACTGCTGATAAAAGCATACCTTCTGAGATAAATCCCTTTATTTTTCGAGGAGCGAGATTTGATACAACAATAACTTTCATATTCATTAGCTTTTCTTTTGCGTAGTATTTTTTTATTCCCGCTAAGATTGTCCTCTCTTTGGATTCTCCTAAATCTACATTTAATTTATAGAATTTATCTGAATCAGGAATTGTTTCTATCTTTTTTATTTCCCCTACTCTTAAATCCATTTTAGACCAATCGGAAAAGTTTACCGTATCTGCTGTTTGAATCGCTTCTTTAGTAACCTCTTCTTTGTTGTTTAATTCTACTTTTTGGAATAAGTAATCTGTTTTTTTAATTTTAGATATTTTTAGAGGATTGTTAAGGGAATCCAAACTTAAATCAAATCCGAATTGTTTAGATATTTTTTCAGACGTGTTTGGCATTATTGGATACAAAAATATTGCTATTTGTTTGATTGAATCAGCTATTTCGTATAAAACTTTTTTACTTTTTGTCTCCCATGGTTTCTTGTTCTGTAAGTATTCATTACAATGATCTATAAACAGAAATACTTCATTTAGTACTTTATCAAATTCTAGATTATTGTATAAATTGTTTATTTTCTTGAAATCTATTCTGAAATGATTTTTTGTTTTTTCTATTCCGTTTTTTTGTATTAGAGTGGCAGTTCTCGAAACTAAATTACCTAACTTGTTTAATAGTTCGTTATTGTGCCTATCTACTAAAGCTTTCTCGCTGAAATCGCCATCATCTCCAAAAGCGACCTGTCTTAATAAAAAATATCTCGATGAATCTGGATTTTGTGTTAAATTTATTAATTCATCTATGTTAATAATTTTCCCAAAAGATTTTGATATTTTTTCATTGTCGAATGTCCAGTACCCGTGAGAGAATATTTTTTTAGGAAGTGGTAGTCCTGCCGACATTAACATTGCTGGCCAATAAACAGAATGGAACCAGACAATATCTTTTGCCATTATATGGATATCAGCTGGCCAAAAACCCTTGCCTTTACTTACTGTATAATAATTAATTAATGCATCAAACCAGACATAGCACACATGTTCATTGTCGAAAGGTAATTTTATTCCCCAGTCAAAGGATGTTCTAGAAATGGAAAAATCTTTTAATCCTTCAGAAACTCTTGATATTATCTCATTTTTCCTCGATTTTGGTTGTAAAAATTCTGGATTTTCTTTGTATAATTTTAGAAGTTTTTCTTTATATTTTGATAATCTGAAGAAATATGATTTTTCTTTTAATGTAATTACTGGTTTTTTATGAATAGGACAATTTCCATTTTCTAGTTCTTTATCAGTATAATATCTTTCGCATCCTACACAATATAATCCTTCATATTCACCTAAATATACATCCCCATTATCATAAACTTTTTGTAAAAATCCTTGTACTGTCTTCTCGTGCAATTTGCTACTTGTTCTAATAAAGACATCATAATCTATATTTAATTTCTTCCAGGCCTCCTTAAATTTAGGCATTAGTGAATCCACAAACTCTTTTGGATCTTTGTTGTTTTTTTGTGCTATTTCTTCTATTTTTTTGCCATGTTCATCTATTCCTGTAGAGAATAAAACATCTTTACCTAAGAGCTTATTCCAACGAGATATAACATCACAAACTATTGTTGTATAAGCATGCCCTACATGAGGAACATCGTTTGGATAATATATTGGAGTTGTAATAAAAAATTTTTCTTCCATAAAATAACTAGTTGTAATGTATTTAAAATTCTTATGTTAACAAATTATTTTCTCTTGATTGTTTCTATTACTACATCTTCTGCTGGCCAATCTTCCATACTATACTTATTTGTCGTCTTTATATTTCCTATTTTTTCTATTACATCCATCCCACTAATTACCTTTCCAAAAACTGCATAACCTTCATCCCTAAACCCGTAGTTTAAAAATTCATTATTTTCCAAATTTATAAAAAATTGTGAAGTTGCTGAATCTGGAATATATGTTCTAGCCATAGCTATTGTCCCTTTATCGTTTTTTAGTCCATTATTTGATTCCAATTTTATTGGAGAGTTAGTATCCTTCTCGCTACCATTTGAAAAGAAACCACCGCCTTGAATCATAAATTTGCTTATTACTCTATGAAAAACCAAGCCATCATAGTAACCATTATCAACATAATCTAGAAAATTATTTACTGTTATAGGTGACTTTTTATTGTAAAGCTCTATAGTAATGTCTCCTACATTTGTACTTATTATAACTCTTGTATTTTGCTCCATTTTAATTCCTACTAATAAAGAAATTAATATTATAACACTTATAAGAATTACTATTAGTATGTTTTTCTTATTTTTGATCTTTAGATAAAATGTACTATTTTTTGTGATTACTTCTTTTACCATATTATTATTTTTTCACGCCCACACCCCGAATCGAACGGGGATACCTTTTCAGGTACAGGGTTCGAGCCTGTTGCAATACCATTATGCGATGTGGGCATTATAATGTTATAACTTAAGTAGTTTTTATTGGTTATGTTTTATATTTTATCCCAAATAATAGATATTTCTTTTAAACTCTCTATTGTATATGAACATATATGAACTTATTTGATGAGGATAATCCCAGAGAGAAATTATTAAAATATGGAATAGAGACTTTAACAGATTATGAATTAATAGCAATAATTCTTTGTAGCGGGACAAAAAAAGCTAATGTTTTAGAAATATCCAAGTTGTTAACTAAAAAATATGGAATCGAGAAATTGTCTAAGATTTCTATTGGGCAGTTAAAAAAAGAGACTGGTATAGGAAGTGTTAAGGCTTGCCAAATTTGTTCTTGTTTTGAAATAGCTAGGAGGACATTAATACCAAACAAAAAGAAATTAAGAATAAATAATGCTGAAGATATCTTCAACTTACTTCATCCTAAAATGAAAGACTTAACTCAAGAATGTTTATATTGTATTTTACTAAATGCTAGAAGGTATCTTTTATCAGAGAAAAAAATATTTGTTGGTTCTTTAACTGAGTCACTAATAAATCCCAGAGAAATCTTTAAATTTGCAATAGAAGAAAATGCCTCTGCTATAATCTTGGTACACAATCATCCTTCAGGGGAGTGTACTCCTTCGCAATCTGATATAGAATCTACATCTGAAATAATAAATGCTGGAAATGTTTTGGGTATAAAAGTATTAGATCATATAATTATAGGGCAAAGCGACTATTGGAGTCTAAACGAAAATGGATTTATTAATTCCTAGTATTTTATCACATCATTTGTGTTGAGATAGTTTTCAGCTTCCTTTATTTTTTTTGAAGATTCACTATACATCGTTAAGATTTTTTCACCTTTTTTAACAGGTCCAATATGTCTATATAAATAAATTCCTGCTGATTTTATGTCTGGACAGCCTAATATTCTAGAAGTTCTGTTTATTCCTTTGTTATCTATTTTTGTTATCCTTGAATTTTTCTTTGCAACTACATCCAGTTTATACTTAGCCATAATTAACCCACTTATTCTTTTATCAAAGTCATTAGACTTGTTCTGCATGTTTATTATTCTCTTAAATTTATCATAGGCTTTACCACTCTCTAAAATATCCTTTGCAAGTTGTTTTGCATTAGCAACTCCACTAATACTTAATAATCTCTCTGATAATTGTAGGCTCTTATTTTTTAGATCCTGAGGGGCATCTTCTTCATTTTTCAACACTTTTAGTACATCTAACATTTCTAGTACCGGACCAATACCATTACCTATTGGCTGAGATCCATCAGTATAAACTATGTCCAACAATACATTAAAATGTTTGGCAACTGCCTTGAATTTTCTACCTAGTCTTCTTGCTTCTCCTATATTCTCGAACTTTGCGCCTTCTCCATATGGAATGTCTATTAAAATTATTTTACTTCCTGCTGCTATCTTTTTTGACATAATAGAAGCTAATAACTGAGACTCCACATCTAAATTAAGTAATCTTTCTACCTGTATTATTCTATCATCGCTTGGAGAAAGCCTTAGTCCCCCTCCCCATGCCAAGCACCCATTTTCTTTATTAACTATTTCTTGTATCCTCTTATAACTTAACTCCACGTTAGAGATTGTCTCCACTACATCAGCTGTGCCAGAAGCTGAAGTTATTGCACGAGAAGATGTTTTAGGTATTTTCAACCCAGCAACTGCGCAAATGCTTACGACTATTGGAGTCGTTCTATTTCCTGCAACCCCTCCGATACAGTGTTTATCTACTATTTTTTTAGAATTAAATTTTAACACAGAACCTGTTTTTATCATTGCATCTGTTAAGTATATAGATTCTTTTAGTGTCATTCCTACCAGTTTCTGGGCTGATATAAAATATGCTATTTCTGCCTCTGTTAAGTTGTTTTTTACTATTTGTGAAATTATTATATTAGCATCTTCTTTTGTCAATCTCCTCCCCTCTAATTTTTCCTTTATTATCTTGCTAGCTAAAGAAAATTCTGCTGCATGAACATCAACAAAGCTACCATCTTTTACATCTCCTAGAGGACCAACAACTTCTTCTGAAATACCTATCTCCCCTCTTTTAACTATTCCTTCAAATATATCTACAACAGCGTGCGTTTTATGGCTATTCTCCAAAGACACTCTATCATTTTGAAAGACATTTATTTTCTTTGCCGTATCTGGATGAATGAACACCACAGGTCTACCAGCTAACCAATTAAATTTTCTTATTTTTAACCTCATTTTTTTCACCTCTTGATGTAATAGTTGTGTAACTTCCTTTTTCATAAAACTCTAAGACTATTAAAGCATATGCTAATATCAAAGGTCCTATTATTAGCCCCATAACTCCAAATGCCAGAAGACCGCCCACTGTTCCTATTAAAGAAATTGCCGTTGGTAAATTAGATGAACGAGATACTAGATATGGTCTTATTAAATTGTCTATATTAGAAATAAAAATGAAACCGTAACCTGCTAATAATAGAGCAATTGTTGTATTCCCTTCTAAAAATGTAAAAAGTGCTACTGGTATCCAAACTAACCATGGACCTATTATTGGTATAATCCCAAATATCATAGATAATATAGTCAATAATAGTACATTATTAAAACCTAAAATTAAAAACCCTAATCCCATCAAGACACCTTGTATTATTCCAACCAGTGCTTGTCCCATAAGAACTGCATTAGTTACACTTGTAAATTCCTTAGCAAGCTTACTTTCTACATCTTTTTTGAATGGTGATAGCTTAGATATGCTTTTTAGAAAAGATTCATAATCCCTGACAACAAAAAAGAATGTAAAAAATACTACAAATATTTGCAGAAGCACATTAGCTATATTAGTTATTATATTGGTGACAAAGTTCATTATTTGTACAATTAGCTTATCTATGAAATTATTGAAAAAAACTGTTAAATGATATAATATTTCATCTCCCTTTAGCGATGGTATTATTGAGGTTATTAAACTCGATATATCTATTCTTTTTAATTCCCCATATATATCATACAATTGTTTAACAATAGTTGGAGAGAATGATATTATCGGAATTATGATTAATGCTAATAACAATATTATCATAATTAAAACAGATACTGTTTTATTGCGTACTAATTTTCTAATTTTTCTCTCCACTGGCTTAAAGATATATCCTAATAACATTCCTACTAATATTGCTATTCCTATTGGTTTTAAAATTATAAATGTCAGCAGAAGCACGATTCCTATTAAAGACCAAGTCACGAGGTTATTTATAAAAGACTTATCCATGGGATTATCAACATTAAATAATTTATAAAGTTTAGTAAAGCGTAAACAAGGTAGGTAGCTTATGTCCATCACCTAGAGGATAAATGCCTAACTCCATCTTGCTACCCCTCAAGCACCTACACCTTAAATTAGGGCTGCACCAATCAAGGCCTGACCCAATTCATTAAGGTAAGATCAAGAAGGACAAGACTTCAACATTAAACATCTAACATTGATGACTTTCCATCACACCCTACCTATTCGGTTCACCATAAGTCCACTTGTGCTAGTGCGCAGGACTAACGCGCCAACCTAGTTTACATTATCTCTAATATTATATTGTTTTTAATTTTTTCGAATTATGTTTTGTATAAAATAGTCAAACTTATAAATAAAATATAAGTAATTATGATATGCCCACATCGCATAGTGGTATTGCAGCGGATTGCTAATCCGCGCCCTTCGGGGCCGGCAGGTTCGATTCCTGCTGTGGGCGTAAGGGGGTTTTATATTTCAAATATTTTTGTTAAGTTACGAAAACCTTTATAAAGAATTATCGTTTTTGTAGGATATGGAAGCTGAAAATAATAATTTCGTAAACGACAGCATAAATTCTATGCCCTTAATTGGGGATAATGCTCCTAGCTTTGTAGCTGAAACCACTATGGGAAAAATTAATTTTCCGGAAGATTATAAAGGAAAATGGGTCATACTATTTAGTCATCCTGCTGATTTTACTCCTGTATGTACAACCGAATTTATGACTTTTGCTTCTATGCAAGAGGACTTTAGAAATTTGAATACTGAATTAATAGGATTATCTATTGACAGTATTTATGCACATATTGCGTGGGTAAGAACAATACAAGAAAAAATTGAATTTAATGGCATGAAAAATGTTGAAATAAAGTTCCCTATTATTGAAGATTTAAGAATGGATGTTTCAAAAAAATACGGAATGCTTCAGCCTAATGCTTCTACAACACAGGCTGTAAGAGCTGTTTTTATTATTGATGATAAGGCAAAAGTGAGAGCAATTTTATATTATCCTTTGAGTAGTGGAAGAAATATGGATGAAATTAAAAGACTAATACTTTCAATGCAAAAGGCAGACAAAGAAGGCATTGCGACACCTGCAAATTGGAAGCCTGGAGATGATGTTATTTTACCAGTGCCTGGATCTTGTGGGGCCGTTAAGGAGAGAATAGAGGCTGAAAACGAGGAAGTGTATTGCCTTGATTGGTTTATGTGTTTTAAAAAAGATAAATAAAAATATATTCCGGTCTGTTAATTTAAATTTTATAAAAAAATTACTCCATTACTGGAGTAATTAATAACAAAAATCATTTTTTATCGACTACAAAAACAAAAATTGACTTATCCAACATATCTATTCTTTGACATTTTGCAAAAGAATCAAAATCTATGTTATCTCGGAGTTTTCTTGGTATAAGAAAATATTTAGTTGCTTCATTTGTACCTCTTTGAGAGATGTTTGTTTTAATAATTGCGGCATCTTCTGAGAAGATATGCACATTATTGACATGTCCCTTTAAATTAAGAGATTCATTGTAGTCAATCTCAATTTCCAGTAAAACTTTGTTTTCGCTAGTTGTTCTGGTACTTAAAATTTTCCCCATACACGACCTCTTTCATAGATACTAAAATCGAAAGATTATAATTCTTTACAATAAAACGGGATAAAAAAGCTGAAAAAATACATATTTTCTAAAAAAAATCCATAAAATATATAAAAAATATATTACTCGCTAGCGATAATGGGTAAAATCCTAGATTCAATGGTTTCAAAAGATGGGAAATTTATTTATAAAATTCTTATGGATGAAGATGAAGTAAAGCATTTATATGGGAATATGAAAAATGTTTATCTTTTTTCCTCTAACAGTTGCAATAACACTACAACGGTGTTAGAACGAGGAAATCACAAAGGTACAAAATACTTTATTATTCCTAGAGAAATAAAAACAAAGCAAAAATATAAGCCAAACAAAATTTTTTATCAAAAAATTGAATCATCTGACAAAACTTTATTTGTGTATGCTGTAGATAAAAAATAGTATACTATACATTAAATTTATAAAGGACTTTTGTGAAAGATATTTGTCTAAGGCTCAAAACTTGAATGTTTGGGTATCGGTGTCTAGAGTTGAAACGAAATTGTTCGTTTAATTAAAATGAGAAATAAGTATGGCAGATAATAACAGACAGAGAAAGGGTAGTTTGCAATTCTATCCACGTGTACGTGCTAAAAAAATAGTACCTAGAGCTAATTGGAATGTTAATAGTAAAATTGATTCTACTAATATTATGGGTTTTCTTGGATATAAAGTAGGAATGGCATCTGTATTTGTAAGAGATAACACCCCACACTCTCTAACTGGTGGTAAGAGAATTGTTTTGCCAGCTACCATTGTAGAATGCCCAAAAATGAAAATTTTTTCTGTAAGATTATATAAAGAGAAGAACGTAGTTAAAGATTTTATTATATCTAATGACAAAAATATAAGTAGGAAAGTAAAAATAAAGAAAACGGTTGATAAAATTGATTTTGATAAATACAAATTTGATGATGTAAGAGTTATTCTATATTCTATGGTATGGAAAGCTACAGCAATATCTCAAAAAAAGCCTAACTTCGTAGAAATTGGCTTAACTGGCAGCTTGGAAAACAAGAAAGACTGGATATTGCAGAAATTAAATTCAGAAATTTCAGTTAGTGATATTTTTAATGAAAACACTTTAGTAGATAGTGTTGCAGTATCAAAGGGATTTGGGACTCAGGGGCCTGTAAAAAGATTTGGGATTACTTTAAAAGAACATAAATCTGAAAAAGGTGTTAGAAGACCTGGATCACTTTCATCTTTTGGATTAAGGAGGGTCACTTTTAGAGCCCCACAAGCAGGACAAACTGGATTTCATAAAAGAATGACATATAACAATTTTATATTAAAAATTTCAAATATAAATACAGAAAATATCAATCCAAATTCTGGATTCTTAAATTATGGAATCATAAAAAACGATTATATCGTTCTAAAAGGCTCTATTCCTGGAGCTAAGAAAAGAGCTATATTATTAAAAAATCCTATTAGACCTACAAAATTAAAAAACAAACAAAACTATGAGGTAATGGAGATAAGATGAAATCTAGTGTTATAAATAAAGATTTGAAAGTTGTAAAAAACATGGATTTGCCAGATGTATTTAGCAGTGTTGTGAGACCTGACATTCTTTTGAAAGTGTATGAATCTCAAAAACTAATTTATACTCAACCATACGGAATAAAAAAAGGCGCTGGAGCACAATATTCTGCTTCTGGTATTTTTAGAAAGAGAAGGCATGCTTGGAAGGGAACATATGGTAAAGGAATATCTAGAATTCCTAGGAAAATAATGATGAGAAATGGTGCTTCATTCACATCTGTAGGAGCTACGATCTCTTCTACTAGAGGTGGAAGAACTCCACATGGACCAAGACCTGAAAAAAATAGATTTTTAAAAACAAATAAAAAAGAATTGTCGATTGCTTTAAAATCAGCATTTGTAGGAACTATAAGTGAAAAATACATATATGAAAAATATAATAAAAAAAT
>CAZZNU010000007.1:0-22129 GCA_964655925.1 Candidatus Woesearchaeota archaeon
TAAATGAAAGAGGTAATTTCTATAAAAAATGTGAAAAAATATTATAAAATAGGAGATAATATAATAAAAGCTTTGGATGGAGTAGATATTAAAATTAACAAAGGAGAATTTGTAGCAATAATGGGACCCTCGGGTTCAGGTAAATCTACATGTGTAAATATGATTGGCTCTTTGGACAAACCAACATCTGGAGAAATATTTTTAGATGGTAAAAATATAGCTAAAATGAGTGATAATTTACTTGCAAAATTAAGAGGTAAAAAAATAGGATTTATTTTTCAACAATTTAATTTAATACCGAATTTAACAGCCTTAGAAAATGTGTCACTTCCTTTATTGTTTCAAGGAATAGATGATTCCAGTAGGATTAAAAGGGCAAAGCAAGTGCTTGAAATTGTTGGATTAAGTGATAGAATGAACCATTACCCTAACCAGTTGTCAGGCGGTCAGCAACAAAGAGTGGCAATAGCCAGAAGTTTAGCAAATGATCCAGATGTAATATTAGCAGACGAACCAACAGGCAACTTAGATAGTAAAACAGGGGATATTGTAATGCGGTTTTTAGATGAAATGCATAGCAAGGGTAGAACAATAGTTATCGTAACACATGATGCTAACTTAGCACAAAAACATGCACAGAAAATTTATTGGATGAAAGATGGAAAGATAGAAAAAATAACTAAGAAATCTAAATACAAAGAGAAGAGTTAATGAAAGATTATTTTTTATTAGCATGGAAAAATATTCATAGAAGAAAATTAAGAAGTTGGCTAACGCTCATAGGAATTTTTATAGGAATTTTTACAGTAGTAGCATTAATAAGTATAGGATATTCTTTACAATCTGCTGTATCGTCTCAATTTTCACATCTAGAAGTAGATAAGATTACTATTCAAAATATAAATTCAATTTTTGGGATACCAGGATCTGGTGCGATATCTCCGCTTAAAGAACATGATGTTAGCCTGGTAAAAAGAAATTCAAATGCGAAAGTAGTTTATGGACAATATTCAAAAACAGCTAAGATAGTTTATAATAATATCAATTCAAATGCATATATAATAGGTATACCTTCAAACCCTAATTTCCAAAAGATATCATATCAACCAATAAAAGATTCAGTATACAAAGGAAAGCTACTTTCTTCAAAGGACGCGCGAAGTATCTTGGTTGGAAGTAATTTCAACAATAAAGAATATTATGGAAGAGAGATAAAAATAGGAGATCAAATAATAATCGATGGCACGGATTTTAAAGTTCTAGGTATTTTAAAAGAAACAGGCTCATTTACGAATAATATGGCTATCTTCATGTTAGACAAAGATATAGAAGATATAAAAAAGATTAAAGAAGAATACGATTTAATTAATGTCTATGTAAAATCTACAAAAGACGTTGATAAGGTAGTAGAAGAAATAAAAGAAGCTTTTCGTAAAGATAGAAAAGAAAAAAAAGGTGAAGAAAGTTTTACTGTTACAACTTCTAAAACTGCATTAGAAAATATAAATAATATTTTATCCATAATAAAAATAGTAGTCGTAACAATAGCAGTCATTTCTTTAATTATAGGGGGTATTGGAGTAGCAAACACAATGTTCACTTCGGTATTGGAAAGAAGAAATGAAATAGGTATTCAAAAAGCAATAGGTGCAAAAAATACGGCTATACAAATGATATTTTTATTTGAAGCTGGATTATTATGTCTAATTGGAGGAGTCTCTGGTGCGATATCTGGCTTATTATTTTCTTATATAGTTGTGAAAATAGCCTCAATAATAGTCGGTGCAAGTTCTATTGCAGTGACAATCTCATGGGCGTTATTACTTGGAGCTTCATTGTTCTCGTTTGTGATAGGATTAATAGCAGGGTATTTTCCAGCAAAACAAGCTTCTAAATTAAATCCAGTGGTGGCTATGAGGAAATGAACAAACAATATTTTAAATTAGCATTATTGAATATAAAAAATAGAAAATTAAGAAGTACCTTAACATTAATAGGAATTATAATTTCAATAATGATAATAATCATTTTGATTTCACTCTCACTTGGGCTTCAAGACGCAATAAAGAGTATATTTCAAGAAATGGGACAGGATAAAATATTTATTTATCCAAATAATATAGGTACAACAATAGGAAACTCAGATTTCTCGTTGCAAGATGCAAATGTTGTATCAAAAGTTCCTGATGTTAAGGAAGTGTTTTATTCCTCAGTAGATTTTGCAAAGATTACGGCAAATGGGAAAGTAGGATACTCGTTGGTAATGGGATTACCTGTTGAGAGCAGAAGAAAGTTGGAATTGATTCAAGAAGCTTTTACTATAAAGATATCTGAAGGAGTTTTTTTTAAAACTAGGCAAAACAGAGGAGTAGTATTAGGAAATAAATTTTCAGAAGATTATAACAATTTAAAGATAGGGGATAGAATAAAAATACAAGATGAAACATTTAGAGTTATAGGGATATTAAAGTCTCTAGGAAATGATGCCGACGACAAACAAGTGTATATAAGCTATAACGATGCAAGTAATTTATTTAGCTTAGAAGGGAGAATAAATTTTTTAGGTTGTCAAGTAGAAAATGTAGATAATATAGATAAAGTATTTGAGAGAATAACCATAAAATTAGATAACTACAGAAATGTAAATAAAAAAACTAGGGACTACATAATCCAAAGACCAAAAGACCTAATAGAAATATTTGACAAAATAATTTTAATAGTTAGTGCATTTCTAATAGGGATAGGTGGAATTAGCATCTTTGTAGGCTCTATAGGTATAGCCAATACAATGTTTACCTCAGTCTTAGAAAGGACTAAAGAAATAGGAGTTATGAAAGCTATTGGAGCAAAGAAATCGGAGATAAATAAGATATTCTTAATAGAATCAGGAATTTTAGGCACCATTGGTGGTGTTTTGGGAATATCGTTAGGTTATATTATTTCAATAATTGTAGGTAAATTTGCTAATAAAATGATAGGAACAAATTACTTATCCCCATATTTTTCATTTTCAATGATTATAGGGTTGTTATTGTTTAGCATAGGAATTGGGATAATTAGCGGTTTTGTCCCCGCTAAAAGAGCAGCCAAAGTAAACATTGTAGAAGCTTTAAGATATGAATGATATTAGAAGACAAAAAGAATCTAGAAAGAATTTTAAACTATCAAAGACTAAAATAAAAATGAAGAGAACAGATATATCTACGATACATAAAGATTACTCAGAAATGTCAGACAAAAAAATAAAAGTATTTGGATGGGCTAAAACAATTAGAGATAGCAAAAAGATAGGATTCATAGAATTAAACGATGGCACTTCCATCAAAAATTGTCAAGTGGTATTTAAGCCAGATATTAAAAGTTATGATGAAGTAATAAAGCAGGGCGTTGGAACATCTTTTACAGTTATTGGAAAGTTGATATTAACTCCAAAAAACAAACAACCATTCGAAGTGCTTGCAGAGGATATAATAATAGAAGGAGAAAGCCCATCTGATTATCCATTACAAAAAAAAGAACACTCTATGGAATTCTTAAGAGAAATTGCATACTTAAGGCCAAGAACAAAGACCTTCAACGCTGTATTTAGAATAAGAAGCGTAGCGTCATTTGCGATACACGATTTTTTTAATAATAAGAATTTCTTATATGTCCATACACCAATAATAACTACTTCAGACAGCGAGGGTGTAGGTGCAATGTTTCAGGTTACAACATTGGATATGAAAAAGGGAAAAGAAATAGATTATACAAAAGATTTCTTCGGAGAGAAAGCTAGTCTGACAGTCTCAGGGCAATTAAATGGTGAATGTTTTGCTATGGGATTTTCAAACATCTATACTTTTGGTCCTACATTTAGAGCAGAAAAAAGTAATACTACAAGACATGCAGCAGAGTTTTGGATGATAGAACCAGAAATGGCATATTACGATTTATACGATTTAATGGATCTAGAAGAAGAGATGCTAAAGTATGTAATAAACTATTGTTTAAAAGAATGTCATGATGAATTAGAATTCTTAAATACAAATATAGATGATACATTACTCCCAAGATTAAAGTCTGTCCTTGAAGGTGAATTCGTAAGATTAAGCTATACGGAAGGAATTAAGATTTTAGAAAAGGTAAAAGATAAATTTAAATTTCCAATTTATTGGGGTTGTGATTTACAAAGTGAACATGAAAGATACCTAACAGAAGAAGTATACAAGAAACCAGTATTTCTATATGATTATCCAAAAGAAATAAAAGCATTTTACATGAAATTAAATGAAGATAAAAAAACAGTTGCTGCAGTAGATTTGTTGATACCAAAAATAGGTGAATTAATGGGAGGAAGTCAGAGAGAGGATAGTTATGAAATATTAGATAAAAAATTAGAAGAATTAAAAATGGACAAAGATAAATATTGGTGGTATTTAAATTTAAGAAAATATGGCACGGTTAAACATTCAGGTTTCGGATTAGGGTTTGAAAGATTAATTATGTATTTGACAGGAATAGAAAATATTAGAGATGTACTTCCATTTCCTAGAACAGTCGGAAATGCTAAATTCTAACTTACTTCTGTTTTCTTCCCTCACTTTCTAACCAAATCTTCCATTTAGGGAAAACAATATCACTTTTTGGAATTCCTACCTCTTCAGATACTTTATTACTTATTTGATGAAACGCATTATTACTCTTCATAACAAACTCTGCTTCAAGAATGTCAGGGTTGTTAATTTTTTCTGAGAAATTCACTAATTCTTCTTTTATCATCTGCCTTAATTTGATATTATCCCATACATTATTCCAATTTCCAGCCCATCCTTTTACATTTCCTGCAATCATTTTGATAATTTCGCTATCACCATTAATTAAATCGTCTGTAGGTTCTAATCTATCTGTATTCACATCATATTTCATTAAGTCTACAAATCCACCCTCAGCTAATGGGTCCTCGTTCCAGTGTTTTCTAACTTCACTAATAGACAGAACACGCCTAAAAGAACTAAGGCCATCTGCACTTTTTATAGGGTTTGCAACAATGACTAAATCGGTTGCTTTAAAAGAAGTTATAGGAACACCTAAGTCATTACAGACTCTATCAAAGACAGCGTAAGGACTTCCGCCGTGAATAGTCCCTGCAACAACATTTGCAAGAGCACCTACTCTCATAGCTTCATATAATGCTTTAGCTTCATCACTTCTAATCTCCCCTACGATTAACGAGGAATCTCCAAGACGCAAGCTAGCTCTGATACCTTCAGTTGCACTAACTTCGCTAGATTCTCCGCTAAGTGAACTTCGCACCTTCATGCTTAAAATATCATAAGACATTCTACGAAGTTCTGCTACAGGTAATTCTAATGTGTCTTCAATAGTAATAATTCTGTGATTAGGCATAATTTCTAGTAATAAACTAGAAAGTAAAGATGTCTTACCGCTAGAACGAGTTCCCGCAACGATAATAGTTCTCGCACCGTCTATAATAAACGATAATAATCCCGCTCCAAGCCCGTTAATCATTTTATTTTTTATAAATAAAGGTAGTGTCCATGGTTTACTTCGGTGACGCCTAAGTGTATATGCCAATCCGCCTTCGCTTAGTGGTTGTTGAATTATAGCAACTCTTGCGTTTGAATTGGGTAGTTCTAAGTTAGTATCAAGAATGGGATTTGCTTCATCTAATGCTCTTCCACTATTCATTCTAAATTTGGTTGCCCAAGAATCAGCATCTTCTTGAGAGGGAATAATGTTAGTATCGCACTTACCGTAATTGTTATGAAGAACAAAAATATTACTTAGGCTAACTGGAGCATTTACCATTATATCTTGCAAATTATCATCATCTAACAATACTTCTAAAATTCCAAAACCAATAGTATGTCTAACTAAGATATTAGATAATTTGTTTATATCTTCATAACTTAAATTTATATTCTTGCTATGAGCTAAGTCTCTTAGTAAGTCTTTACTTACATTTAGGAAAACTTGTCGTGTTCTTTGTAAGTCATTGGATTTATCTTGCGTGGGCTTATGTTCTACTAGAACATTCCTTGCCAAATTCAATAGCATATGTTGCTCTTCACTTAAATTATATTCAGGCGGACTAAGATGGTAAATTAACTTTGCTCTATTTTTGCTTTTATAAATTGTTATATAAGATTCTTCTCCATTACCTGATATTTCGTATTCTTCTATAATCTCAGCGTCTTCTGGTATTTTAGAGACCATCCTTGTATATGTGAAATTTGGCATTATGTCAGATCTAAAAAATTCAGAATAAATTTCTCTATCATTAGTTTTGTATCTATCAAAATATTTCTTAGATTCGCTTATTAATTTTACTTTATCAAAATAGTCAATAATTTTTTCTAAAATTTTTATGTAATTAGCATTCTCATATCCTTTCTCAGACAATGCCCTCTGCTCAAAAAGGGCACCTTTTAATTCACGATAAGCTCTGATAGGATCACCTTTTAACAATTCATTGATTATGTAGTTTAGAAAAGAATATGCTTCTTCATAAAACAATCCTAAATTACCAAGAACATCTATAGAAACAATTTTTTCTTGTTTTACTAAGAATTCGTATAGATGAGCAATCTCAGTTAAATATTTTATTTGTGAGTAATTATAACTATAATTTCTTTGTTGGACAAAAACTATACGACTAATATTTGGGTCTTCTAGAAGATTGTCTATAGTCCTAGTCATTACTTCAAACGAGTTTGTTAAACTAGGTACAAAGCTAGCACCAAGATAGTTAATGTACATTACATTTTCTCCACTCTCTCTTACTACTTCACTAGAAAATAACGGGCTTGTTTCGTTGAACATATAAAATTTAGATAGAATTAATATTAAAGTATTTCTATACTTACTAAAAGTTTTATTTTTTATCCAATTTACATATAAATCCTTAAATAGTTTAAATGCATATTAAAAAAATGGAGTTAGTAGCATTATTATCAACTGGTAAGGGATCTTGGGGACAAGTAGCTGGATTAATAAGACAAGGGGAATGGGAAAAAATAATAGTAATAGGGACATCTTTTGCTAAAGACTTTAATGTTCCTGGTCGTAGTTTTGATTTTATAGAATATGATCCAAATAAAAATTTATTACAATTAAAAAAAGAATTTGAAAAAAAAATTAAAGGCCGATTACAAGGGTTAGAAGTAGCATTATCTATTGCATCTGGTAATGGTAAAGAGCATATGGCATTACAATCTGCACTACTTTCTATTCCTGTAGGTGTCAGGTTTACGGCATTAACTAAAGACGGTATAGTTATGCTTTAATTTCTCTTTTAACAATTTCCATATCTTCTAGCCACAAAGTCTCTATACTTCTTTTATAAATTATAGCAGCAGGATGGAATAGTGGGATAAGTTTTATGTTTAAGTCTCCAATTTTAATGTTATGCACTTTCCCATGGATTTGTGTTATTCCTGGTTGTTCATTCATCTTGCTAATATCTGTTCCAGCCATAAAGAATTTTGTAGAATAATTACCTAGAGAGCATATAATTTTTGGCTTTACTTCCCTTATCTGTTTTAGTAACCACGGAGTGTTTGCTCGTATTTCATCTTCGGTGGGGTCTCGGTTTAACGGAGGTCTACATTTCAATATATTAGCGATATATATGTCTCTTCTATTTAGTCCGATTTTGTTCAATAAAATATCCAAGTTTTTCCCGGCAGCACCACAAAATGGAATTCCAGTCTCATCCTCATTTTTACCAGGCGCCTCTCCAACAAACATAATATCTGCATCTAAGTTACCGTCTCCCACCACGATATTTGTGCAATTTTTGAATAAATCTGTGTTCTTTACTAAATTTGCCTCGTGGAAATTAAAATCGCTAGAATATTTATTAGTCATGCAAAAAGGAGATTAAATGTATTTAAAATATTTTCGTGATACAAATAGTTAATATATAGCACAAAAAGAATTTAAACTAGGTAGAATTAAAAAACATATGGAGCAAAGTGGTGATTCTAGTCAGTATTATTTAACAGAACTTTCTACAAGGTTGCGGGATGTAGAGGAAAGGATGAAAATAACCAGAGAGAAGACACAAATATTAAGCAAAAACTTCGTAGAATTGAAACAAAAAACAGATGTTGATTTAAAAAATATAAAACAGAGGATGATTAAAATAGAAGATGATATTGAAAAACTTAAATCGGCTTCAAACTTTTTAATAAAAGAGACAGGCAAATATGCGAAAAAAGATGAACTAATATCTATTGAAAGAATGTTAAAAAATTTCCAACCGTTGGAGTTCGCAAGAATAAAGGATGTAGAGGAGTTATTTAACCTAAAAACAAATAAACAAAAAAATATAAACACTAAAAACAAATAATTAGTATGGAACTAATAGATACAATCATTCAGTTGCAAAGAAGTGGTATGACAGATGAACAAATAATTTCTACATTGCAGTCACAAGGGTATTCTCCAAAAGATGTAAGTGAGTCTATAAATCAAGCTCAAATAAAAAATGCGTTTAATCAAACAGGACAAGGAGAGACCGGTGAAGTGCAAATTCCTTCCCCAGATTACCAACAAGGTTATCCTCAACAACAATATCAGCAAGATTATTCTCAACCAGATCAAGGTAATTATTCAGACAATTACCCTAATTACTATCAAGATGTCTCTTCAGGAGAATATCAACAAGATTATTACCAACAACCAAGTTACGACACAGAAACTATAACTGAAATTGCTGAACAAGTGATATCTGAAAGATTTAAAGAATTTAATCGGAGAAATGGGGATATATCTTTATTTAAAAGCACAATGCAAGATAAAGTAAATGATATAGACGCGAGACTAAGAAGAATAGAATCTACAATAGACAAATTACAGCAAGCAATAATTCAGAAGATAGGAGAGTTTGGAGAAAATACTATTTCTATTAAAAGAGATGTAGCTAATTTACACGACACAACATCTAAATTAATGAACCCTTTAATAGATAATTATAGAGAGCTACAGAAAACAAAAAAGAAGTAATTATGGTGTCTGGAACAATTAAAGAGATTTTAGAAATTTTACTTGCAATCATTATATTAGCTGTAAGTTTTAGTTTTAGAAATATAGAAGGATTTGGCATGTTTTATGTATTTTTCTTAATTATAATAACAGTTAATGTAATAGCAAAAAAGATAGTAGGTTATGTTTACGAAACAGAAGTTAAGAATTCAATTTGGTCTATTAATAGAATAAAATATAACCGAGTGGATACGAAAAGAAAAACATCTATGGTATGGCTTCCATTATTTGTGAGCGCAATTTCTTTTGGGTATTTCCAATGGCTCCCACTATTAATTTTTAATGTAGAACCTAAGCCAGAAAGAGCCTCTAAAAGGCATGGTAATTATAGATTTTCAGAAGTTACCGAATGGCACTTAGCGTTCATAGTTTTATGGGGAATAATAGCAAATGTGGCACTCGCAATATTTTCGTACTTTCTAGGCTTTGAAAAATTAGCGAAATTAAGCATCTATTATGCAGTATACTCAATAATACCATTGTCTAACTTGGACGGTTCAAAATTATTTTTCGGGAACAGGAAGGTGTGGACTATAACTTCTATAATAAGTATAATATTATTGTTAATTACATTTACTTTTTAGAAGTTTTTATTTGAAGCGAGAACTTTTAAAAATAGGCGTATTTTATAATAAATAGGAATATGCCCACATCGCATAATGGTATTGCACTGGACTTGAAATCCAGGCCCTCTGGGCTTCCAGGTTCGATTCCTGGTGTGGGCGTAGGCATCTCATGTATTGTTTGCCACAAGCCTTATAAATAGTTTTTTTCTTAAGACTTTATGAAAGCTGGAAGGAAAATAAGTGGTGGGCGATATAAGCGTCCTAAAAAGAAGAGAAGTACAGGAAGACAAGGTCAGGCAAGAATTGTAAGAGTAGGAGAAGTAAGGCGAAAAGTTATGAGAAGCAGAGGCGGAAACCCAAAAAATGTTTTATTTTCAGGAGATATTTGTAACATTGTAGTAGATGGCAAGTCCCAACAAACCAAAATAAAAAATGTTGTATCTACGCCTTCTAATGTGTTTCTTGCTCGTAGAAATATAATTGTAAAAGGAGCTATTGTGGAAACTGAACTTGGAAACGCAAAAATAACAAACAGGCCTTCTCAAGAAGGGCAAATCCAAGCCGTTCTAATAAAAAAATAAATAATATGCTCTTAGAAAACAATTTAAAGAGAGGATAGTAAAGATAAGTATGAGGGTGAAGATTATATCAACAATAGGTCCTAGTTCTGAAAAAACAAGCGTTTTAAGAAGCATGAAAAAAAATGGTATGGACATTGCCCGAATCAATACAAAGCATGGAAACACAAAACAATGGAATAGAATTGTTAAAAGGTTAAAAAAGTTAAAAATAGAAATATTAATAGACATAAAATCAGAAGAACATATTGAATGGATTAAAAAAATAAACCCGGATTATGTTGCTATCTCTTTTTCAGAAAATGTCGAGCAATTGAAGAGAATAAAAAGAGAGATACCAAACGCGAAATTGATTGCAAAAATTGAGACAATAAGTGGATATAGAAACTTTAAAAATTTATTAAAATATAGTTCTGCAATTATGGTAGCTCGAGGAGATTTAGGAAAATCAATTTCTATGGAAAAAGTTCCCTCAATTCAAAGAAAAATATTAAACTATTGTAATTCTTCTAAAAAAATGAGTATAGTGGCAACTGAGATGTTGTTATCTATGGTAAAAAATAAAAAACCAACAAATGCTGAGGTAAATGATGTGTATATGGCTTCTATTTTGAAGGCAAGCGCAGTAATGCTAAGTGAAGAAACTGCTATAGGAGAAAACCCATCTCTATCGGTGCATTGGATGAGAAAAATATTAAATGAAGCTGAAAAAAGATAACTATCTTTCGTTTGTACATATTTTTAAGTCAATTCTTACGCCTATATCTCCTCTAATAATGATGTCATAAGGCATAGAGCCGTAAACGCTTCCCAAACAAGAACCATTTCTTATTATAAATATATTGTCGTAACTAGTGTTAGAAATAAAACTAGTATAATTTAGCTCATAAGCGTTTATAGTTTCAATGTTAAGCATGTTATCAAATATTTTTTTTAGTGTATTGTTTAAAACATCACATGTAGAGTCTCCATTAGAACACCTTCTATTATTTTCACATTCTATTAATAAATTTTTTATAGATAGGTATCTAGAACCTACTTGGCAGTTAGTTGTCACATCCATAACACTTTCAATCATATTGTCTGCAGTTACACTCTTTGTTATTTCAATAGGAGAACCAGCTTTGACTACCATGTAAATAACTAGAGCAATAACTACAATTATTACAATTAGAACAAATCCAGCAATTTCTTGCTGAGCTTTTTTAGACATTTTTCACCCCAACAATAAATTTAACTAAACTACATGAATCTTGTATAGTATTTATTTTCTGACACATACTAACATATGCAGAGTATGTTTGTATATTTTTTTGTCCGCTATCAAAAATTTTATAGTAATTGCAATTAACTGCAGGGCATTCTATAATCCTATTTTCGTCATTAGGATATACTCGTAAAATTTCTATAGAAGCAATAGTCCAAATATCTCCATATTTCTCGCTAAAATTTGTAGTCATTATTAGTACCTTATCTTCATCAATACTAAAAGATTTTCCAGATTCAAAACTAAATTCAGGAGAGTTAATCAGTGTTTCAATCATTGCGATAGTTTGTTTTCTTTGTAGTTCATTAAATTCCTTAGATATATTTTTATATTGCATATTTACTAAGAAAAGACCTACAAGTACGAAGAGAAAAATAACAGATATAATCATAATCATCATTTGCATAATTTGGAATTGTGCCTTTACCATAAATTACATCCAGCAATTTTATTTTGAGATTTTAAATTTAATGAATCTTCATAATAACCTATAATGTCTGTAATTTCTTTCATCTTTTTTGTTTTATCCATCCAACTATCAATGTCAATATTTGAGACACATCCTCTTTTATACATTTCATATGATTTTAACGAGTACAATTCTGCAACCAAGGAAGTTTTGTAAATTAATCTTTCTAAATTACAATTATAATTTTCTATATCACTAAAAATAGCTGGATAAATTAAATCATCAACATAATAAAAATAGTCTCTATTTTTTCTAATGTATCCAAAGTCATATTTAGAAGAGCAACTAAAATCGTTACACAAACCAATAACTTCAACATCACAACGACTTGAACCAGCACATATTTGTATAAAGTCTTTATCATCTTTACAGTTTGAAAATAACATATTATCCAAGTTAAATGCAGATAAAGAGTCTATAATTTTATCAGGAGCATCTTCGAAGCAATACTTTGTGTTAGATGGAATTAAAATTATAAAGTCAGATACTTCATAAGGATAAGAGAATTTTCTAGATATAGTATATATAAGAGAATCTTCAATTTCTTCATGAGAAAAAATGTATTTATCATAAATGGATATAGGTACTGAAAAATCAGAAAACTGTTTTTTACTGTTTAGTGTTGAAATACTTAATTTATTCATGCCTGCATTAGTATAATTATCACATATATTTTTCATTTTTACATTTTGATTAAAATCAATTAAACCCTTTGAACTAGTAGCAAACCCTACTTGAAGTGGGTCTAAAAAAACAGATATTTGTTTTGCTATTTTTGTGTTTGACTCATAAGCTTTTGTATCAGATATTTTAGTGGCACCATAAATAATAGAAACTAGAATAAATATTCCTGCAATTATAGCAAAAAGCGTCACAAAATTTATTTCACCTCTTTTCATGTTTATTACAATTAACTCATATTTTTATTACTTTCTAAACTTATAACAATACAAAAAAATATAAATCACAAATAACATGATGGTATATGGAACATTATGATGTAGTTATATTGGGAGGAGGTCCAGCAGGCTCTACAGCAGCATTATACTTAAGTAGATATGCAAGGAAAGTTTTAGTAGTATCCAAAGATTTAGGATCTTTAGGTAGTTCGGGAGGAATAGAGAATTGGCCAGGAACAAGGAATATTCCAGGAGTGGAGCTATTTGGCAACTTTCAAGAACATGCAAAAGAGTATGGTGCAGAATTTATATTTGGTCCAATAGAGAAAGTCATAAAGCAAGATAAAAATTTTATAATAACAGTAAATAACACGAACTACTCTTCTAGTGCTTTAATATTGTCTTATGGTACAGAACACAGACATCTAAATATTCCAGGCGAGGAAAAGTTTATTGGGAAAGGTGTTAGTTTCTGTGCAACATGCGACGGTATGTTTTTCAAAAATAGAGATGTTGTTGTAATCGGAGGAGCAGATTCTGCAGCAAAAAGTGCCTTATACCTTTCAGATATATCCAGAAAAGTAACAATAATTTATAGAGGGGTAAAGATGAGGTGTGAAAATGTCTATCTAGAGAGAATACACAAAAGGGAAAATATAGAAATAATATATGACTCAACCCCAATAGAAATACTTGGAGATAGTGAATTAGAAGGTATAAAGATAAAAAGAGGAAACGAAGAAGAAACCATAAATTGCGACGGAGTGTTCGTAGAAATAGGAGGCTCTCCAAGTAGAGAAATTTCAGACAGCTTAAATATAGACACAAGTAAAGACGGATATATCAAGGTAGATAGTGAAAAAAAGACCAATATTGAAGGAGTATTTGCTGCTGGGGATGTCACAGATATAATATTAAGACAAGTAATAACAGCATCAGGTGATGGTGCACTAGCTGCTTACTCGGCACATGAATATTTACAGAAATTAGGATAAGTTTTTTAAATAATAAAATGTTTTTTACGATATGAAAAAGAGAACATATTTGTTAGTATTTAGTTTGTTGCTTCTTGTAAGTTTGGTATCATCTAAAATAATTGTAAGTGAGTTTCATAGCCCGAGTTGTCCTCATTGTTTGAATGTAATTAATTCAGGAGTGTTAGATGAAATTAAGTTAATGGATAATGTTGAGTTTCATATGTATGATGTAGCTCTTCCAAGGGATTATGCCAAATATGAAGAATATCATAAAAGAATAAAAATGCCGTCTGGGTGGCCACTACTTATAGTAGAAGATGGAGATAAAATAAATTATTTATTAGGAGATACACCGATTATAGAAAATTCTAAACAGATGATAGAGAATATATCATCATATATCCATGAAGAAAACACACTAGATAAGACAAAAAATTATATTGAAAACATATTTAAAGATTCCGTAGGAGAAGATGGCAAACTATCCTTAAAAGGGATTTTTGTTTTGGTATTAGCTGCAGTTGTGGATTCGATTAACCCATGTGCTTTTGGAGTTCTATTGTTTCTAATGATATCATTACTAAACTTAGGTTCTTCAAAGAGGGCATTAAAAGCTGGAATGCTTTATGTCTTGATAGTTTTTATAGTATATTTTTTAGCAGGGCTAGGATTTTTTTCAATTATTCAAAGTTTTAGTAGTATAAGATATTGGATATATTTAGTAGTGGGAATAATAGTTTTGGTGATGAGTATTATAGAATTTAGAGATTATATAATGGCAACCAAAGGGCGTGAATCTATATTAAGGATAACACCTAAAATTAAACCATTCATAGAAAAATATTCTAAAAAAGGTACAATTTTTGCTGTGTTAGTATTAGGAGTTGTAGTTTCTTTGTTTGAATTACCTTGTACAGGAGGAGTGTATATAGCTATTATTGCAATGCTATCTAAACATGTGTCTGCCTCTTATCTATATTTACTAATATACAATTTAATATTTGTATTACCGTTGATAATAATAACAGTTTTAATATACAAAGGAGCATCTCCAGAAAAATTACAAAACTGGAATACAAGAGATAGAAAGTGGATGAAATTAGGTGTCGCGTTGGTTATGTTATTTTTAGCGATATACCTACTATGGGAACCCCTTAAATATTTTTTCAGATAACAATTCCAATAAAGTTAAAAATGAATTTATCATAATAATGGATATAGGGTGCATAGTTTATTGGTAGAATAGTCGGCTCCAGACCGACCGAGGGGGGTTCGATTCCTCCTGCGCCCATTTATATTTTAACAATTTCAACTTCTAAATTCTTCCTTAAAACTTCAATAAAAGAATCCTCTTTATCCCTTTCAATGACACAACCAGCAGCTAATTTATGTCCACCTACTTCAGCAATGGAATTTGGGTTATCTACTTTAAATTCTACAACAGTTTTCTCCATTAATTCTTTTAAATTTCTTCCATTTCTACCGGCAATTCTAGCTGAAACTTTTATTTTGTCCTGATTGTATGCCATTCCAATAAGTATGGTACCCTCTTTATAATTAGTAGGAGTAGATAACATAGAGCAAATAGTTCCGATAATAGCGTCATTTATTTTGTCCTTAGCATTTAAGATTACAAATTTTTCTCCCTTTATTTTATCCATATTTTCTACTATTTTTAATCCAGAAACTAATTCTTGCTTATATTTTGTATAAATTTCTAAAGCTTGTTCTTTCGCCTTAACATTTTCTAGACAATAAGCTATTGCTACATCATGAAATCCTAACCGAGAGCATGCATTAATTAATGTGGAGATCTCTCTTGCATCTTCCTTCGTGTTAAAAAATTTTAGTACATAAATATTCCCCAAAAAGCTTTCACTTTCGTTGGTTCCTGCAGTTTTAACCATAATAGATGTAATTAATTTTGACATTTCTTCTTGCGTTAAATCGAGTAATGATTTATCTTGAGGGATATTACAATCTCTTAGTAATTCGTAAACACCCAAAGAATTCCCAGTAACACCCGGGATATAAGGAGATGTAGAATATT
Organism: Candidatus Woesearchaeota archaeon; assembly: GCA_964655925.1. Lineage (GTDB taxonomy): Archaea > Nanobdellota > Nanobdellia > Pacearchaeales > GW2011-AR1 > JAGVXH01. Next base: position 15,858 of record CAZZNU010000007.1, read on the forward strand.
CTAATGTTCGTTTAAGTGGTCTAGTTGAAGGATAAAGAGTCAGTCCCTTTTTAAGTTCTAAATCTAAGCAATCATCTATTATTAATTTATTAATCTTAGAAGAGTTATCTTCGTGCCTATCTCCTATCATTCCAATTATTGCTATTTTCGCTAAATCTTTATTTATAGGATTAATAGACTTGGCAAACAAGTAACAAATTCCAGCACCAGTGCAATCATTTTCTGTAGGAGATTCTGTTAGATGTGGGTTTATTATTTTTATATTCTCATTGAGTTTGGAAGAGTCTATCTCATGATGATCTAATATAAAGATAGGAGAGTCTAAGTTTTGAAAGTAATCTAAACTTCCAGATGCTAAGTCGCTAAAAATGAAAACATCGTTTGGACGGCTAGAAAATTCTTCCTTAATTATATCTTCATCTAATCCTTTTACAATTCTTAATGAGAATTCTTTATCCATTCTTATTAACATTTTCACAAGTATGGATGCTGCGGTAATCCCATCAGAGTCGTGATGAGAAATAATTCTCACTCTCTTATTTTCTATTTCTTTCTTAAAATCATTAGCAACAGATGAGACCTCTTTTAACATACACTAAAAATTCATCTACTACTTAAAAATCTTTGTTACTATTCTAAAAAACTATTTACTACTTCTTGATCTTATTGGTATTCCGTAATATCTTTTCACCTTATTTAGGTGTGCTTGGGTTTTTTGCAACTTATGTTTACTTTTTTTATCTGTAGGATTATCTTTTAAATGTTCTTTTAATGCATCCATTTTTTTCTCAGCATTAATTAAATCTTCTTTTGTATCAACACCTAATTCTTCTAAATATGATTTCAATTTTCTACCATAAAGTTTAGTAGTAGGTACTGCATATTGATCTCTTAAAATCATACCTACCTGACTAGGAGGGTATTTCGTAGCCAACTCTGATATAATAGCTTTAAGCTCACTTTCACTCATTTTTAACCAAGTAGGTTTATCTAATTTGTTCATATAACAAATATCTAAAAAAGCTTTATAAGGTTTGTGGATAAGAAATATAATTAATTGTACTTAATTAGGCTATGAAAAGTACTTATTTTTAAGGTTATATAAATACTTATAAATGAATTCATATTAATACTAAAATGAGTGAGCATTACAGTTCTGAGGTTTGGACAGAAAAATATAGACCTAAAAAATTTGAAGAAATTGCAGGGCAAGTAGAGATAGTTAAAAGAGTAAAATCTTTGGTAAATTCTAATAATATACCACATTTATTATTCGCTGGTCCTGCCGGGACAGGTAAATCTACACTAGCTTTAATTGTAGTAAAAGAATTGTACGGAGAAGCATGGAGAGAAAATTATCTAGAGCTAAATGCAAGTGATGAAAGAGGAATAGATGTAGTACGACAAAAAGTAAAAGATTTTGCTCGAACAAAAGCACTTGGCGATGTCCCATTCAAAGTAATATTTTTAGATGAAGCTGATGCATTAACAAGAGAAGCTCAACAGGCATTAAGAAGGACAATGGAGAATTTTACATCAACTTGTAGATTCGTGTTATCATGTAACTATTCTTCTAAAATATTGGATCCTATACAATCTAGATGTGTAATTTTTAGGTTTCAATTATTAGAAAAAAAAGATATTAAAAGAATTATTGAAAGAATATGTGAGCGAGAAGGATTGACAATTTCTTCAGATGGGTTTGATGCGTTGTATGAGGCTAGTGAAGGAGATTGTAGAAGAGCGACTAATTTATTACAAGCAACAGCTTCTATAAGTTCGGATATAACTGCGGAGTTGATAAATACTATTGTTTCAAAAGCGAAACCTTCAGATGTGAGAATAGTAATAGACTACGCACTTTCAGGGGATTTTTTATCAAGTAAAGAAAAATTATTAAATATTATGTTAAGAGATAGTGTCAGTGGCTCTGATATTATCAAGTCAATCCAAAAAGAAATATGGAACCTAAACATAGACAACTCTCTGAAGGTGAAATTAATAGAAAAGACAGGTGAAGTAGAATTTAGATTAGTAGAGGGTAGTGATGAGTTCATCCAGTTAGAAGCGCTTTTGGCTAACTTTGTTATTGCAGGAGAAGGGAAAATAATTCAAAACGGAAATGTTGTATCATTAGGTGAGAGTAAAGCAGGAGGGTTCTAATGTCAATAGAAGATAATATGCCTTGGGCTGAAAAGTATAGGGCTAAAAAATATTCTGATATAAAAGGACAAGACTTGGCTATATCAAAAGTGAAAAGTTTTTTAAGCGCTTTTCCAAAAAAAAAGTCATTAATTTTATACGGTGCACCAGGGACAGGGAAAACCAGTTTGGCTTATTCAATAGCATTTGAAACTGATTCTGAGATATTAGAATTAAATGCAAGTGATTTAAGAGATAAAAATAAAATTTCAGAGATAATAGGGCCAGCTATAAAACAAAAAAGCTTGTTTAACACAAATAAAGTGATTTTGGTAGACGAAGTGGATGGAATTCACTCAAGAAAAGATTTCGGAGGTTTGTCAGAGCTATTAAGTTTAATAGAACAGAGTGCTTTTCCTATACTAATAACAGCAAACGATATATGGGATAAAAAATTTAGTTCACTAAGGACAAAGTCAGAATTAATACAGTTAAAAGATATAGATTACAAGGTAGTGTTAGATGTTTTAAAAGATGTCGCAGATAGAGAAGGATTAGTAATCTCAATAGATATACTCACTAACATTGCAGTAAAGTCTAGTGGAGATTTGAGGGCGGCTTTAAACGACTTGCAGACATTCTCAGTCCTAAATTTAATAGAAGCTACAACAGAACTTTCAGAAAGGAATAGAGAAAAAACAATCTTCCAAGCGTTGCAATATGTTTTCAAAAACACAAAAATAAATGAAGAAATGATAAGAATATATGATGATGTAAATATGACAATAGATGAATTATTCTTGTGGGTAGAAGAAAACATACCTTCAGAATACAAAGGGATAGAACTAGCAAAAGCATTTGATGCATTATCTCTTGCAGATGTGTTTAGAGGAAGAATTTATAGAAAACAACATTGGAGGTTTATGGTGTATGAATATTTTTTATTAGGAGCAGGAATAGCAGCTGCTAAAGATAATAACAAAACAGGATTTACAAGCTACAAAAGATCGACCAGAATATTAAAAATATGGTTAAACAACCAGAGAACTGCGATGAAAAAAAGTATTTGTAAGAAGTACGCACAAAAAAATCATATTTCTATAAAACAAGCAATGAAGGATTTTATGTTGTTAAAGTATATCCTACAAAACCCAACCATACAAAAGGAAATGAGACTAGAAGAAGAAGAGATAAAATACTTAAAAGAAATAGTTTAACAATATCAAGAATCAAAAATTTTCTTTAAAACATTTTTTTTCTCAAATCTCTCAATGTCATCGTATTTTTGTCCAGTTCCTAAAAAATATATCGGCTTTCCTGTAACTTTTGATACAGAAATAGCTGTCCCACCTTTTTCGTCTACATCAGCCTTGGACAATATAATTCCATCTATTCCAACTGCTTCGTTAAAATCTCTTGCTTGTTGTGTAGCATCGTTTCCGGTAATGGACTCTCCTAGAAATAATTTTAAGTCAGGATTGTTTACTCTAGATATTTTCTCAATTTCTTTCATTAAAGAATCTTTGTTGTTCATTCTTCCAGCAGTGTCTATTAATACAACATCTATTTTATTTTTTTGAGCGTGTTTTATAGCATCAAAACCAACTGAAGCAGGGTCGCTCCCATAATCTTTTTTTATAAGAGGTATCTTAAGTGTATCAGCGTGTACTTGTAGTTGCTCAATGGATGCTGCTCTAAAAGTGTCGGCAGCAGCTAAACAAACAGATAGTTTGCTTCTTAACAATAAATTAGCAATTTTAGCAATAGTAGTTGTCTTTCCTACTCCATTAATCCCAACAAAAAGTATAACGAAAGGTTTTTTTTCTTTATCCTTAATTTGTTTTAATAAATCATCTGATTCAATTAGGACATCTTCTATAGAGTTTTTCAATTCTTCCAAGATATTTACAGATTTATCGTTATCAACTAATTTATTTTTTAGAGATTCTTTAATAGATTCAATTACCTCATATGCAACATTGTTCTGTAATAGTATTATTTCTAATTCATAGAATAAATCTTCAAATTTATCCAGAGTTAAAGTCTTTGAAAATATTTTTTTCTTTTTCGATTCACTTTTATTTTCTTCTTTCAGTACCTTTTTTTCTTTTTTTTCTACACTATTGTCATTAGTTTTTGATATCCATTTCCCTAACTTTGCCTTTAAAGATTCAAACATATCTATTTTATGATAAAAGAATTTAAAAGATCTTCGACTCATTTAAGTGTATGATAACATTTAACGAGATTTTTGAATCATTAAGGAAAGAAAAGTACAATGATAATTTGCAACCATTAGTTAAGAATTTTTTAAAAGAGTCTCAAAAATATTTTGAAAGTAAGAATAGTTTTTTGGCACAAGAAGAAGATATCTCAAGTGAAATTGTTTTAAGAAATAAGAAAAAAATGGAAAATGCATTGTCTAGCTTTAACGACTTATTTGTTTTAAGAAAGAAGAAAATATTAAATTTAGCATTTATAGCAAGTGAAGTGGGTATAAACAAAAAAGATTTTGAAAATATGCTCAATTTTGAAAAAATATTATTTGAATCTTTAGTTAAATCGCTTGAAAAAGCAGATAAAGATAAAAAATCAGAAATGCAAGGAGAAGTAGAGGAGTTAAAGCATAAATTAGTTCGTTTTCTAGAAGAAGTTCCGGCTTTTTTGGGGATGGACGGTACAGAAATAGGTCCGTTTAACAAAGGAGAAATAGCAAACTTAGATATTGCAATTGTAGATATACTATCTAAAGACAAAAGGGTAGAGTTAATAGAAGATTAACTAGATAATACTTAATTTATGGTAGGATTTTTAAACTAATATTATTTCTTTTAGTATAATGGTTAGAGAATTAGAAGTTGAAAATAATGTTTCTTTTAAGCACATATGTAAAGAAACAAAAAAAATCTTATCAAAAAAAGTAGTACAATGGATAATAGTATCTATTATATTTCTGATTATTTTAATAGTTAGTTCTAATGTGAGATTAAGTAATCTTGACTTATTAACTGATGTTACAACCGGGAAACAAATTCCAACCGACCTGGATTCTTATTATTTTTTAAGGATAGCTCAAACAATATTAGATAATGGTGCATTGCCAGAGTACGATAGTTATAGAGTGGCTGTATATGGAGGGGTAGAATATCTAAAAGAAATATTACCATACGCTATTATCTGGATATACAAGGTGGTAAATTTTTTCGGAGGTGATATCACATTATCTTACGCAGCAATAATATCTACTGTGATTTTTTATGTTTTAGGATTAATCACATTCTTTTTTTTGATATATATTATTACAAACAATAAATGGATTTCTCTTGGCTCAAGTGCGTTTTTATCAGTGACGGTTTCTTATCTATATAGAACAATGGCTGGTGTGTCAGATCACGATGCAATGGGGATATTCGCGGTGTTTGTGGCATATCTATCATTTGCATTACTAATAAAAAAACTCAATTCTAAATCTAAAAACTCACAAATAATATTACTTTCCTTATTATTGGGTTTTACTACAGCATTTACGGTAGCTTCTTGGGCAGGTAGTACAACATTCTTGTTTATAATATTCCCATTGGCTATTCTTTTGCATTGGGTTTCTAGTGTCAAAGAAGATGAAGGGCTAGCAAAAAAGATAATTCTTTCGTACTCAATATGGTTGTTTTCATTTTTAATTTTTGGAATTCTATTGAACCAATCTATACATGAACTGGTAAACCGTTTTTTGTTGTCAACTAATGGGATAATATCGGTTGCTGTATATCTTTTCTTGTTAGTAGATTTCTTTATAGCAAGATATTTGAAGAACTTAAAATTTATCAATAAGGATTATAGAACTTTGTATACAATATTATTTGCTGTAATATTGGGTTTCTTAGGATTATTTATAATCGGCAAAAATCCTTTTAATTTAATAGCAAATATAGTAGATTATCTGATCCATCCATTTGGGACGGCTAGAATAAGTTTAACAGTAGCAGAAAATTCTCAACCATATTTAGTTGATTGGGTAAATAATACGGGTGCTACTATTTTTTATTTATTTATTTTAGGAATGTTTTTATTTGGAATAAAGATTATGAATAATTTGAAATTATCAAAAGATAAGCTTATTTTTATAGTGTCTT
>CAZZNU010000008.1:0-20181 GCA_964655925.1 Candidatus Woesearchaeota archaeon
ATTATCTAAATTTTTTGAATAAAACCTGGTTTTGGGAAGTATAAATCGCCTGATTTTCTTAATTCGTCTATAGATGTGTCAATATCTGTATCGGACATTTTTATTTCTCTTAAAGCACTATGTAATTCTTCTAGCGGGAAAAGCTTGCCTAGCCTATTACTTAACTCGCCTATTTTATCTCTAACAATTGTTATTTTATTTCTAGTTGAAACTGTGTGCTCTCCTGTTATCTTATCAATATCTAATTGGTTAGTAGATTTATCAAATCCTACTTCATACAAATAACTTTTAACTACATCTATTGCTACTAAAGCGTCTTTGACTTCTACATTTTTACTTAATCTCATTTTTGCATGTGCTTCTGCTAGTCTAACTAAAGCTTCTAGTTGTCTTGCACCAATAGGTATAGCTTTCATAATATCTTCTTCGCTATAAATTTGAGAACGCAAACCTACATAGAAGCTCTTCATTTCTTCGATTGCATCATCTGTTAAAACAGGAGCATATTTTTGTTTAGAATATGATATATATTTTCTTAATAATTCTTTATCTATAATATCTGGCCTTACTTCTTGCTTATGCTCTCTTAATACATGCATTGCTATTGATTCATCTCTGTCTTTTTTTGGAATATCCCTCATGATGAATATAGAGTCAAAACGACTAAGCAGAGATGCTACTAAATTTGCTTGTGCAGGAATTGGTTTTTGAGGGTCAAAACGACCATATTTTGGATTCGCAGCAGCCAATACTGATGTTTGAGCTCTAAGCGTAGCCTGAATAGTTGCTTTAGATATTGTAACTGTTTGTTGTTCCATTGCTTCATGCATCGCACTTCTATCTTCTTCACTCATCTTATCAAACTCGTCTACACACACTATCCCTTTATTAGCTAACACCATAGCTCCTGCTTCTAAACCCCATCCTTTCAATATTTCGTCTTTAACAACGGTTGCAGTAATTCCAGCTCCCGTTGCAGACTTACCAGAAATATATCTTCCCTTTGGAGCTATTTTGGAAATATAACTTAATATAACAGACTTTGCAACACCTGGGTCTCCTATCAATAATATATGAATATCGCCTCTCATTTTTGTCCCATCACTTCTTAGTTTTTTTACACCCCCAAACAATTGAAGTGCTAATGCTTTTTTTACCCCTTCATGTCCCCATATAGACGGCGCAATGCTTTTCACCATTTTAGAAATTATTTCAGGATCTGCTGCTAATTCTTTAATTGCTCTCTCATCTTCTTCTGTTATATTTATATCTTCGAAACTCTCATCCATAGGAATAATATTATTTGCATTTATACAAATGTCATAATCAGTTATTTTTGCACCTGCTGAATTAAACCTTTCTGTCTCTTGTAAAACTCCTATTATTTTTACACGGCTACCAGGAGTTGTTCTCGCTTCCATTCTTGGGTCTACTAAGTCTTCTTTTAGGTAAATGGTCATTCTTTTAGGTTGTTCTCCACCACTTAGGCTGTCAGAAGCCTCTTCAACTACTATTGCTTGTGCATCTACTAACTCTTTTGATATATTGTTAAATCCTCCTCTTCTCCCACAGCTACAACGAGTAGGATCTTTGAATTTTTTTTCTGTTTGGAGAACTGTTATTATCGAGCCACATGATGGACATTCAAATTTTGCGTTTGTTACTAATGGTCTAACCTCTGATGCCTTTCTTACAATACCTTCTATTGAAATCATATATCCTAAATTTCTTGCTCTTATTTCTCTGATTTGAATTTCTTGAGATTCTGAAATACTTGTAAATCTCACTCTTGGTCTTTTAGGTCCCCATTCTAAATCTGCTAACGCCTCTTCCAAAATTTCTATAATTTCTTCGGGTTTCTCTATTAGTAGTTCTGATATTTGTGGAGAATACTCTGATAATTCGAAAAAATCTATTTTTACAACATTATCTCCCTGTTTTATACTCTCACCAATGAAAGATTTATTCAATTCAAAAAAACCCTTAGCGTCTGTTACTATTTCATCCCTATTCATTTCTGATGACACACTCATTTCGTTCATATCCATGATACATAAAAGTATAAATCTTATTTAAATGATACTATAAAAAAACATATATTTTAATTATATACGAACATTGGGCTTGCAACAAATTCTTTATTTTGTTTTTTTATTGCCATTTCTAAAAAGCTATCTCCATAAAAAACCCCAAATAACGAATCCTCTTCTATTTCATTAAACTCTTCTAAATTAGTGATATCTTCTATTTTTATTTTTTTGCCCGTTTTCAAATTTTTAACAGATGACTCTTTAACATAAATAATTTTAAAATTTTTCTTAATTACTTCTTCTACCGAATCTAACATGGACAACAATTGATTCTTATCTCCATTTTTATAATCTTTTAATGCTTCTTGAAACTCATATAAACTATAAATTTTACTTTCATCAAATATTCCTGCTTTAACCCTTCTCAACTCATCCATATGAGCCCCACCTATTTTTTCGCCTAAATCACTACATAGCTTTCTTATGTAAGTACCACCTTGGACTTTTGTTATAAATAAGAAATCCTTATTATTTGAAGAAGATTCTAATAGCTTCCATTGGTATACTTCACGAACTCTAGGCGCCCTTTTTACAGCACTTTTGTGTGGAGGAATTTGTGTTATCTTTCCTACAAAACTCTCGTCTATTAATTTTTGCAAATAATCAATACTCTGTTCTTTATGCGTATGGAGTATTCCTACATATGTTTTATCATGATGAATTAAAAATCCTGAAAGTTTACATGCCCGCCCTAATGCAATAGGCAAAACGCCTGTCACCTTTGGGTCCAATGTACCCAAATGAGAGGCTTTATTTATTTCCAATTCTTTTTGGATAAATTTTGTTATACTAAAACTTGTTGGTCCAATTGGTTTATCTATATTTAAAAATCCAAATTTTATGTCCTTCATTTAAGTATATATTATTAAGCATTTAAAAATATTAATAAAAAAATAGAAAAAATGGGATATACCCAAAATTAAAAAATTTTTAGTAGTAGCTTGTTTCTACTTCTTCTGAAATTTTGTCTTTCTTAGAAATCAGTACGACTAGAACTACAAGTAACACTACAAATACAATAGATAATACTACCAATAATGTAATAACAGAACCAGACATTGCTGTTGTTCCTATTACATTAGCTGTAAAAACTAATTGTTTTCCGTCTATTGTTGTGGTGAATGTGTATGTCCCAACTTTAGCATCTTTTGATTGAGTTACTACTATTTCTACTATCTCAGAACTCTTTGGTGGGATAGTTAATAGAGTTGGAGCATTCACTTCTAAAGAACTACCAGACATTGTTGTAAGTGGAAATACTTTTACATCATTTCCATTGTTTACAACTATTATCTCGTATGTTGCTTTACCTGTAGTCAAATCTTGATTCTTTGTTGGAATTACAATATTTGTAGTTGTTGTTTCTACAACATTAACTAACTTAGAAGCTAATGTCTCTACATTTCCTTTTTTATCATACGCCTTTATTAAAACTGCATATGTACCAGCTTTCGCTTTTTCAGGAATTTCTAAAAACAAAACTACCTCTTTAGCATTATCTCTATCATCGTCATCTACAGATACAACATCTCCAACATATGCTCTTGTTGATACACTCAATTCTGGTATACCCACTTCAACATAAATATTGTTTAAGTCATTATATCCTGTATTTTCTAACACTACAGAAATTGGAAAGACTTTTCCTGCTTCTACACGTGAAGAAAAATCAGCTGATAAGAAAGATATTTCATAAGATTCTCTTTGTATTGTAATTTTGTAGCTAACTTCTGTTTTATCATTCTTGTTGTGTACTTTAACATATACAGTATACTCTTCACTTAATCCATCTATTCCAGATAGAGATCCTAAAGACAATACTTTTCTATATGTTTTTCCTTCAATTATGTTTCCAACAGAAACGCTGTCGCTTTCTCCGAAAAGCTCTACATCTACTTTAACGTCTGAAGCATTTTCACCAGCTGTGAATACTACTTCTACTTCTGCTTTATTATCTATCACTAAATCCACACCAGGGCTTAATGTAACACCGTTAAACTCTGTTGTTATCACGCTTGCTAAGTCTGCAGAAACTAGACTAATTAAAGCCATAGCTACTAAAACACTAAGAAAAACTAAAGATTTTTGACTTTTCATTTGTTTGTTTATTTAATTTAGTTGATATGGAAAAGAAGATTAGCTTTATAAAGTTATTGAATGTTGTGATTATATAATGACAAAAAACACTTAAAAGTATACGATGGTATACCTAATAATGTAAACATTAGTGACTACAAAATGACTATCACAACTATTAAGCTAAAGAAAGAAACAAAAGAAAGGTTAGAAAAATTAAGAGAAAGTAAGAGAGAGAGTTATGACGATATTATAAAAAAAATACTGTATACTTTGAATATAACTAGAGAAAATCCTACAAAAGCTAAAATGTTTTTAGAAAGAATTGATGAAATAAGGACACGTGTGAAGGAAGAAGAAAAGTATAATAAGGAAGAATTGAAAAAACTCAAACTAGAAAATAAAAAAAATAAAAACAAAGAAATTTAAACTTATTGAATTTTGATTAGCTATGATGAAAATTTCTGATGATACCATTAAAGCGTATGCATTAGAGAATGCTCTAAAGTATAATGGCAAGTCTAATAAAAACTCTGTTCTATCTTGTTTATTTAATGAAGGTCTTAAAAAATCTGAGATAAGCGATTATTTGCCTACAATTGAAAAAATAATAAATGAGGTAAATTCAATAGATATAGAAAAACAAGGCAAACTCTATGAAGGGCTAAAAGACTTGGTCTCTCAAAGAACTGTAAGAATTGGATTACCAGATTTACCAAACGCAAAAAAAGGGCATGTAGTTATGAGAATGGCACCTTTTCCTTCTGGAGCTATTCATATTGGAAATTCTAGGCCTCTAATTTTAAATGATGAGTATGCAAAGATATACAATGGTAAATTCTTACTAATAATTGACGATACTATTGGTTCAGAAGCAAAGCCAATAACACCAGACTCTTATAAATTAATAGAAGAAGACGCTAGGTGGCTAGAATGTAACTTTGATGAATTATTATATAAATCTGATAGATTCTTGGAACATCACAAATATGCATATGACCTAATTGAAAGAGGATTTATTTATATTTGTTCTTGTAGTGCCGAAAAATTCAGGGAATATAAGAAAGAAAAAAAAGAGTGTCCTTGTAGAGATAATGATATTGAGAAAAATATCAGATTATGGAGAGATATGTTCGATAAAAGCAAAAGTAAAGAAGGCGACTTAGTAGCTAGGTTAAAAACAGATATGCGGCACCCCGATCCAGCTTTTCGTGATAGAGTAATGTTTAAAATTTCTGATAGAGAACACCCTAGAACAGGTACATCTGTGCGTGTATTCCCAACTATGGAATTTTCATGGGTTATTGATAACCACTACTTTGGTATTACTCATATTATTAGAGGTACAGAACTAGATATAGAAGGGAAAGTAGAGGATTACATAAGAAACATATATGGCTGGGAAAACCCTGTTGTAATAAATAATGGTCTTTTAATTATAGACGGGATTAAGTTATCAAAATCTAAAGGATTGCAAGAGGTAACTAGCGGTAAATATATTGGTTGGAACGATCCGAGACTTTGGTCTATTCAATCTTTAAGGAGTAGAGGATTTAGGCCGGAAGCCATTAGAGAATTTATAATTTCACAAGGAATTAAAAGATCAAATACAACCGTGCCTGTAGAAGTTTTATACAAAATTAATAAAAAATATATAGAGAAATCCAAAAGGTTATTTTTTATAACTAATCCAATAAGAATTCAAATAACAGATTGTCCCTCAATTAATGTAGAGTTGCCATATTATCCTGACGGTTCTTTGGGATTTAGAAGCTATACTACAAATCAAGAGTTTTTAATAACAGAAGAAGATTATGTAGGCATAGTTAAAAATAGGGAAACTAACATAAGATTAATGCATTTATTGACATGTAAGGCAATGTTTGATGATAATACCTCCAAAGACGCTTGTTTTAAGTTTGAAAGTGTTGAACAAGCCCCAGACATCAAACAAAAATATATACATTGGCTTCCTTCATCAGAAGATAATGTCAATGTAGAAATAATTATGCCTGATGGGGAAATAATCAAAGGACTAGGAGAGCCAGAAGTAAAAAACCTCAAGAACGGAGAAATCATCCAATTTGAAAGGTTTGGATTTGTAAAACTAGAAAAAAAAGAAAAAGATACATATAAATTCTTTTTTACACACAAATAAAAAAAATAAAAAAATAAGGGTTTATTCGTCAGATTCTAAATCATCGTCGAAGTCATCATCATCTAACTCATCATCGTCGAAATCATCTTCTTCGAAATCATCTTCATCTTCGTATGCCATATTTCCTCCTAAAATTTAGTTTTGAACTAAACTTTTCTAATTTTATATAAAACGAGAGTTTAAAACCTTTTTGGAATACAGAACAATAGTAACAAATCGCTAATTAATCATTTCTATCTTTATTTTAACAGTCCTCGGGATAGATATCCTCATGATATTATGTAAAACTTTATCGTTAGACTGTATATCTAAAACTCTTTTGTGTATTCTCATCTCAAATCTATCAAATGTCGAAGAACCGCTCCCACAAGGCGATTTTCTAGTAGTAACTTTAAGTCTCTTAGTTGGCAAAGGAATAGGACCTGCAATTGTAATGCCAGCCGAACTAGCTATTTCTCTTATTCTGTTGATTACTTCATTTAACTTGTCTATATCTACACTTTGTAAATTAATTCTTACTTTACTCATGATTAATGATAAAAAAATATCCTTTTAAACTTTACTATTATGACGGCTTTATTTGATAAGTTAAGATGATAAATACTTATTTTTAATGAGATTATTTAGATAAAATACCTATAAAAATACTAATTATGGGAGATAATGTTTTGAAAAATATCCATAAAATTGTATGGTTTTTACTTCTTAAAAAGTTATCCAAATTTTGTAAAAAATAATTAATACTGAGAAGACAATAATTATTTATTAAATAAACTTTTATAACACGAATATGAGAAAAAAAGAAACTATTTTGATTCTTTTATTTATTTGTTCGGGAATTTTCTATTATCTTTGGTCTTCGTCGTTTTCGCAGACTAATGAGGATGTGGTTATTAGAATTATAGATGGCGACACGATAGAATTGCAAAATTTCGGAAAGGTAAGGTTACTTGGAATAAATACTCCTGAAAAAAATATGCTAAATTATGAATTAGGTCTTAATTATTTAGAAAAAACTATTCTGAATAAGACAATACAGCTTGATTCTTCAAACACAGATAAATATGGGCGAAAGTTAGGGTATATTTTTTTTGATGATGTTAATATCAATGAAGAACTTGTTAGCAAGGGATATGCACATACTTATTATTATGATAAAGATAAATATTATAACTCTCTTATGAAAGCAGAGGAGAAGGCGAGAACGCAAAATTTAGGTATATGGAAGAAGTCTCCGTATTATGATTGTTTTAATTTACTAGAATTGTTATATGATGATAATATTTATGGAGAAGAGTCTCTGACATTAGAAAATAATTGCAATAAATCTTTGAATATCGTTATAAAAGATGATGCAACCCATATTTATAAAAGAAAGATAGATATTGGAACATATACAGAAAAATTTTCACACATATTTAATAATGATGGGGACAGTTTGTATGTCTGGGATGATTACGGATTGTTGATTTTTTACAGATACCCTTAATAAAAATAGTTAAATATGGTTAAAATATAAAATAATATGAAATTGTATAAAATAAGAGGACTGGAATTAAGAAATAGGTTTTTTTTAGCTCCTATGCTAGAGCCTAATGATATCGCTTTTAGGTTATTATGTAAGAAATGTGGTTGCGCTTTGACATACACTGGGATGATTAGCCCGTTAAGTAAAAAGAACATTCACCTTGAAGATAAACCTGCTTTACAATTATTCTCTAATAAATCTAAAGGGATAAGAGAATTTATCGAAAAATACGACGACAGCGTGTCCATGTGGGATTTTAATTTAGGTTGTCCTTCAAAGCTATCAAAAAAAATGCAACATGGAGTTTATCTGCAAAAATATATGGATGAAACATTGAAAATATTAAAAGAAATACGAAGTTCTACTAAAAAGCCATGTAGTGTTAAACTGAGAAAATCTGAGTTTTCAATAGATATTGCAAAATTGGCAGAAAAAATTGGTTTTGACTTTATATCTATTCACCCAAGAGATGCTTTTCAGGGGTACTCTGGAGATATTGACTATGACTTTGCATTAATGTTAAAAAAATCTGTAAGAATTCCTGTTATATTTTCTGGAAATGTTAATGAAAATAATTATAAAAAAATACTAAAAGATTTTGATTTTGTTATGATTGGAAGAGAAGCCATCGGCAATCCTAATATCTTCTCAAAATTAACTAACTCAAAATATACATGTAACTTTATGGACTATTTAAATTTAGCTCAAAAATATAATTTTACATACGCTAGAATAAAATATCAAGCTATGAACTTCACAAAAAAAATAAAAAATGCAAGAGATGTCAGAAGAGAAATAATAAAAGCAAAAAGCATTGAAGATATTAGAAAAATTATGGAACAAATAAATAAGGTTTAAATAATAAACTTTTTTTTAGTTTAGATGGAGGGCGATTTGGAATATTTAAATATAATAAAGGGGATGAAAGAGCTTCCTTTTGAAGTTGGAAAGAATTTGCTTGCAGATTTTATACTAGGTAACTACAAAAATAAATCTATTTCAAAAAATCAATTAGACACACTTAAGTTCTTCGGATGTCTAGATTGGGAAAAAGAAAAAGTTATTAAATATATAAATAAAATGCTAAAAAATAGATTAATAGAAGAAGTGTCTCCTGATTACAATAAATTTGTAAAAGTATTACGCCTAACAATTAGAGGAGAGCAAGAGATATTTAATCCAAAATTAAATAATAAAAAAATATATTTTAAAAATATTAAGAAAGTTGAAGAAAAAGATATTCAAAAATTTACGCAATATGAGGGTTTCTTAAATGGATTTAATAATGAACAGAAACAAGCAATTATTTCTGACTCGAATAGAATTTTGACCGTTGCTGGTGCTGGAACTGGAAAGACTACAACATTAATCAAAAGAATAGAATTTCTGATTAAATACAAAAAAATAAATCCGCACAATATTTTAGCTATAACTTTTACAAGAAAAGCAAGACAAGAAATGATAAACAGACTAAAAAAATTAGATATCGAAAATGTAAATATTCATACATTTAATTCTTTCTGCGAGGATATTCTAAGAAGAAACGAACAAATCATTTATGGAAAAAGAATGAAGGTTATTAGCTACAGCGACAAAATATTGTCTATTCACATGGCACTATCCCTTTTGGGTCTAGATTTTAACTCAGTTATTAGAGAATATTTTACCCCTAGACAGCAAAGTGAAAAAAGTATGGGACAACTACAGAATATTTTTATGAATGATTGTTTTTCCATAATTGAATATTTTAAAACCACTAATCAGAAATTCTATGATTTTAGTGCAAATGTAGATGAAAAAAATAAAAAGAATGCTAAATTATTATACAACATTATTAGCATTATATACGAGAATATGAAAACAAATAATCTAAGAGATTATACTGATCAATTAATGGACACAATTAATTTTTTTAAGAAATACCCAAATCACATTCCTTCTTTTGAGCATATTTTGGTGGATGAATATCAAGATGTAAATGTCCAACAAGTTATTTTAATTAAGTTATTAAATTCTGAAAATCTTTTTGTTGTTGGAGATCCAAGACAATCAATATATGGATGGCGTGGAGGAGACATAAATTATATCTTAAACTTTGAACAAGATTTTCCTGGCTCTGAAATAATTAACTTAACTAAAAACTATAGAAGCCATAAGAAAATAGTCCACCTTATGAATGAGATAATTAAAGATATGGAACTTAAAAACTTAGAATCTACACTAGAAGACATGCAGGTTCAAACAAAAATTTTTAGTTTTGAAAACGAAGATGCTGAAATTAGTTTCGTTCTAGAATATTTAAAAGAAACTAAAGAAAAACTAAATGACATTTTCATCCTATCTAGAACAAATAGGCAATTGAACACTATTGGAGGTATACTAAACAAAATGAATATAAATTATATTTTGAAGACTGAAGAAAATTATGATGTAAAGACTAAAGAGGGATTTTTAACATTAGCAACTGTTCATGCAATAAAAGGATTAGAAGCAAAAACAGTTTTTTTGATTGGAAGTAACACACAAAATTTTCCTTGCAAAGCAAGCGACAACCCAATAATTGAATACATAAAAAATGAAAGCTACGATAGAGAATCAGAAGAGTTAAGATTATTTTATGTGGCAGTTAGTCGAGCAAAACAAAAATTGTATATAACATATTCGGGTACTATCTCTCCATTTATAACGGAAGCAATAAAAGAATTATTGTGGTAGTTGAGACATCGCTTTTATCACATTTATTTCTAAATCTTGATTCTTATCTAGAAACTTTGAAAAAAGGTTCTGTATTTTCTTATTTCTCTTCTTAGTAGTCCCCATTATTTGTTTTAGTTCACTGTAGAGTTTTAATTCCTTATCAGAATTATAGTATAAAGGAATCCCTATTCCATTGCTCTTCTCATAAATTTTTTCAAATTTTCCTTCTAGAATATTTTCAAATGTTCTTTCAGCAATATCTGATAGATTATCAGAGATTATATTTGAGTCGTTTGAGAATTCAACGTTAAATTTCTTTTTTAATACAAATACTAAAACCTTTGTGTTTATGTCGTCTGCTTTTTTTATTCTGAAAACTCTATCTTTAGGCAACAGTTGATATTTCCTAATAGTCTTGAATATTTTCCTTTCAAAATAATTTATAAATTCTTTTTTATTCAGTTTCTTTTGATTTGTGAATTCCCATACAATTTCTGCCATTATTTTTCTTATCAATTATTGTTTAAATTATTTTCGACTATAGATATTATAAATCTTCTAGAAAAGATTAAATACCTATCTTTATTATTCTGTTTATGAAAGGTGGATTACTGGTAAAAACAAATGTTAAAAAACGTACTGATTTCTCTGTTAGTGAAGAGTTTTTGGATGAATTTGAAAACAAAGTAGAGGAGATTCTACGTAAAGCAGAAAAAAGGTCTAAAGAAAATAACCGAAGAACTCTTTTAGCTAGAGATTTATAACTAATTTTATAAAAAGCGTTTTATATAAACAAATATTATAATTATTATGGGAAAAGATGTTGGACATGATATTGCAATAAGTGATGATGGCAAAATAATCTTAAAAAAGAAATCTAATGTAAAAAGAGGAAGAAAAGGAAAGACATCAGGCTCTTTATTTGAACTAAGAGTGAGAAAAGATTTAGAGGGAAAGAAATGGATTGTATCTAAGTGGCCAAATAATATCGAAGATGAAAAAATAATTCCTTCAAAAAGAGTTTTTAAGAGATTTAATAAGAATATGGGCGTTATGACTATTGGAACAGGATTCCCTGACTTTATAGCTTTTCAAAAAATTAACAATCTCTACAAAGTAATAGGAATAGAAGCTAAATCCAGCGGTATACTCAAAAAAGAAGAAAAAGAAAAATGCGCTTGGTATCTGAAAAACGAAATATTTAATGAAATATGGATTGCAAAAAAAATTGACGATGGAGGAAGAAAAGTTAATATTGAATATGTAAACTTTGCAGAAAATTATCCAAAATATATGATATAAATTATAAAAAAAGTTAACATATATTATTATGAAATTTTTCGTTATTATATTTTTTTTAATACCTTATGTAAATGCCATTGTGATAAACAACATAACTTGTCCTACTGAAATATATACAGATGAGGAGTTTTTCTGCGACATTGATATTGAAGGGGTAAATGGGATTTTTGATGTAAAATTTCAAATTAAAGGAGTAAATTCTACTATCAACAAAGTCTGGAACAACGGATGGCAAAGGTCAGATTGGTATGTTAACGGAATTATAGAAAACGACGGAATTGTGAAAATCAAAAATATTATTTCTAATTATAATGGTGATGGGAGCATTTCTATTAGAATAAGAGAAAGTGGTAGTAACACTTTTATCATAGATGAAACAAAACTTATAAAAATTATAAAAAGAGAAAATAACATAACAAAAAAAGAAGAGCCGGAAAAGGAAGAAACCTTTGTAGATGATGATGAGGAAATAATTGTAATAAATACAAAAAAAGATACTGTGCAGAATACAAAAAAGGAACAAGTTTTCTCTTCCCAAACAATTATAAAGTTGAATTCAAATGATATAATAGACGAAATAGTATATGAATCAAAAAGTAGAATAGTCAAAAAGATCTTGTTTTGTCTATCTATTTTACTCTTTGTTCTTCTATTATTATTTCAATTACTAAGATATGGTAAATGCAATATTAATAATACAAATGCTTGGGGAACCTAAAGAACATGTAGTGGAAACTTTAAGTAATCACATAGATGGAATTGGTAAGATAAAGAATGTATCTATTATATCAAAAAACATTTCTGAGCCTAAACTCGATGATGCCACAAAATTGTATTTGTGCTTTGCTGATGTTGAAATAGAATGCCCTAATTTTGGAACATTATTGCAAATAGTTATGGATTATATGCCTTCTTCAGTAGAAGTGGTGGAACCTTCTGAAATTAATATTAATTGCAAAGATTCAACTGACATGCTTAACTATCTTGTCACAAAATTGCATAGTTATGATGCTATAGTGAGAGAATTAGACATAAGACTAAAGTCTGCTACTAAAATTATGACTGATAATGGGATTCTTGAAGATGGTAAATTAACAAAAGAAGCATTAGATAAGATAAAAAAATAATTATTTTTTATTCTTCTTTATCCCTATTTTCTTGTATTTATCATAAAAGAAATATATTGCTGCTGATATTATTATCAATATTAATACTCCCCATATCCATGCCAGAGACTTTTTTTCGTTGTTTAAAATATCATTATCTATGCAAACAGAGCCTTCTCCACAACAATATCCATCACTTGCTTCATATGAATTTCCTTCTCCTGAACATGTACCTTTTGTACATAAGGAGCCATTCAACTCCTTACATGTTTTATTTGGGAAATAACTGGATGTCTCATCATTTTTTGCTGACATTGGATAAATCCTTACATATATTGGTATTGAATAATTGTAATTTATTCCTTCCTCCGTATATGTTACATTTGTAGATCCGACGTAATTTCCCTCCTTATTATGGACAAAATTAATTGTCAAATTTATTATATCTTTAGGATTTACTATTTTTGTAATTGTTTCAAATCTTACAAAAGGTATGTCATTTGTTATATTAACATTGTAAAGTGTGTTATTTCCGAAATTTAGGAAAGTGAACACCTGGAACTTATTATCTCCCTCATATGCATTTAAAGATATACTTTCTTCAGATGGACGCAAGTTAGTGGTCTTATGAGTATTTTTCTCTTGAGTTTCGTTAGATATGTTTAGTGGTTCAATTAATATTACTGGAATTCTAAACTTTTTATAAGAATCTATTGTAATGATTTTAAAAGATTCAGAGACAGATATGTTTATTTTTTTGTAAGCACCAGGAGATATCTTAAATTTTTCAGATTCATAGTTTATAGATAATTCCTTTTCTCCTCTATTAGTTAAAGTTATTTGAGGATTTTTGGAATAAATTACACCTGGTTCTATTAAAAGAGAATTAGTTGTATCATTCGACAGATTTATCGTTTTATTTATTACATGTGAAACTACAGCATCTCCTGACTTATACAGAAGAGCATCTGTGACAATATCATATGTTCCGGGTTTTGTAAATAGTAAGTAAATATAATATATCCCATCATAATTATATATTTTAGAATATGTTGTTATTTCACGCCTTCCTTCGTAAACATGTATGTTTTCTAATGTTATAGAGTTTTCAAAACCCGTTCCGGAAGAAAGTTTAATTACTACACTCTCTAAATAATTCGGATTTGGAGTTAACATTTCCATTTCTGGTAATGAATAACAATAACTTATAGAAACTACAAATAACAATAGAAATATGTATTTTAATTTCATTTTAAATCTCTTCTTAATGTTCCGTAATTCCTTGGTGGATATGGTGGTCTTCTTGGTGGATATGGTGGCCTACCATAAGGTGGGACAGGAGAACCTCCTGGTTGTGGTGATTTTGAGGCATTACTTTTGACTTTAGATTTAAATAACAACATTTTTATTTTTTCTTTATATATGAAGATTATCACTATTACCCCTGCTACTAATATAGCTACCATGATCCAAATCCATAATGGCACCTCTTCATTAGGTGTATTTGCATATATTCTTTTACAACACATTTTAGTTCCACTACATTCATAACTTACTCTCTCATATTCTCCCGTTGAACAACTAGATAAACAAATATGTCCTGCTTCTTCACATTCTGATTTATCATCATCAATGTCTGGAATTAATGATGTGCATGTGCCCAGACAACAATCTGGGGTATCACTAGCAACCGCCTTAGTCCCAGAACATGTGTATCCTGTAGCACATTTTTCACCCCCCATTTTAGCACAAGTATTTTTTATTGGTTCTTTACAACATGTTATTCCTACTCCTGAACAAAAAAAATCTGTACCTAAATTATTTTCAACAGAACATAAACTTTCTGGAACACAAGCATACCCCGCTGCCTCACAATATGCTGTTTCGAACACTCCTGTAGAATTTTCTTTTCTTACTACAGACCAAAGTATCATAGACGTATCCCTAATATTGTTCCCTCCCCAACATCCATTATCTTCTTGATTAAACCATAACCAATTTTCTGTTTTTTTTGTTTGCTCTGTTTTTATTCCTAAAGATAAAAGTGCTAATGCACTATCATAAAATTTATCATATGCTGTATTTGGAGCAATCCAGCTTCCATCCTCTCTTTGTTCCCCATACAATTCGGTTTCAAATACCGAATTAGCCCCACTAAATATAGACAAAAATGCATTTGGTAAGTAACTCTTACTAGATGCAAGAGACGAGGCCGAACTTAAATATGGAAATAGGTCTCTGACATCTTCACTAAGTTCCGAGAGTGCATATGTAGCCCACAAACTGTCCTCATAAGAGCATGTATTTATACCTACTTTATTTGGAAAGCACTTCGAATTTACACTTACTCTTACTGCAGAATATGCAGAAGAAAACTTAGATTTATCTTGTAAATAAATTGTATTTGTAGATAATGGGTTTGAATTTATATTGTCTGAATACATAACACTAATAGTATAATCTTCTAAACAATTAAATTCAAATGTTTTACCATAACATGTTGGATCTACTTTTAAAAAATATGACTTGTATACTTCAAAACAAGATGATTTTTTCGACAATGTTATTTTTTTTGTGGGACCAACAGAAAACTCGTCCACCAAGTTATCATATTTTATAGTACACTTGGTCTCTTTGTCGGAATCTTGTTGTATAAACCAATAAATATTATCAGGAACAATTGTTCTGTTTTTTAACCAATTTTTTAAAGTGTTTGTACTTTTACCTCTATTATTCAGTGCTAAGGTAGCTAATGCAACATCTCTTACTCTGTGAGAATTCAATCCCTTTGACAAATTTTGTTCTAACTTCGAGACACAAGATTCTACATTGTCTGCATTAGTTAATATGACTAAAGAAAGGTCTTGAATTGTATTTACATTTTGGCATGAATTCCCAGTCCTATTAATCAAACATTTAAATGCCAAATCTACTTTTTGGCTTTCTTCGTTTAATTCGCTTTCTTGAGACAGTGCCACTGTGGCGAATAAAAATATTAATAAAAATATTAACAAAAATCCTCTTTTACCCATGACAAACATAGCAATTAATTATTTATAAATATAATGACATCAAACCATTTGTTTTATAACTTCTATTTCTTTAGTTGATAGTGCTGTGCCTTTAAACTTTACTCCATACAACATAGCGTCCAATAAATCCCTTGATTTTTTCATTCCCAATATATCTTTCTTATAAGCCACATATAATAATTCTGCTGAGCGTATTGTTTTGTATCCTTTGAATTTTTGCGCTGCTTTTTCATTAAAATCTAAATTTGAATGAAGCTTTCTTTCCATAAGTTCTTCTAGTTTTTCTGGCTTCTCAATAAGAAACCTTGTTGTCCTCTCATCAATTACTAGCAAACAATCTGCTTTTATTAGTTTACAAAAAGCTAAACAACTTACTTCGCCTTCTTGTAATATCTTTATTTTTTTACCGTCGTTATGATAAGATATTATATCTGATGACTCCTTTAAAATTTTTTGGGTTTCTTTGTTTAAAGATTCTTCACTTATAAAATCACTAGATAATTTTATTATTTTTTTGTCTATTAATTCCTCTATTTTTAGTGATTCTAACTTATATTTTTTTATTTTTTTAGGTCTATCAACAACTTCATATTTTACTGCATTAGTTATTACAAACTCTCCTTTAAACTTCTTTTTCAAATTAACAACTACATCTAGCAATCCGTTTAGTGTTAGAGATATTAATGGTCCTGAATCAAAAACTAAATATTTCATTTAAAAAAATCCTCTGCTGTTTTTATTCTTTCTTTTTGAGATATACTCTCAACAAACTGCGTTTCATTAACATTAGATTGCCCTATATAAGAAGACAAATCCCATAAAGATACCCCTAACATTTTTGCAGTCTGTTCCATAGAAATACCATGCTCGTATAATTTTGAGGCTTTATTTATTTCTGCTTTTGCGAAAATATCTCTTATATAATTTCCCAAATATCCATCTATAGAACTTAAATTATTTCTTATCTCTCCAGCAATCAATATAACTTGCTTATAGTTATTTGTTTCTGCGGCTTTTATTATTCTTTCCCAATTAGAAATTAGTGTGTCTATAAATATATCCCATCCTTCTAATCTTCTGTAGTTTTCTCTTTGAAAGATTTTACTCAAAGAATATATTAGAACCGCTACAAAAATATTCGCGCTATCTTGATAGATTGTAGCAGAATGTATAGTTTGGTTGGACAATTCTTTTAGTTTTAAAGCATCAAACCTCTTTATTGCAGAAAAAGAAATTTTTAATATTTTTGTAATATTTGACAAATCGTTGAAATTTTCGACAACCTCTTTCATTATTTAAATAAATTCAAAGAATATTTAAACTTTGTTAATTTGTTTTGCTTATGAAAATTTTATTAGATACAAACTTCATTTTAACTTGTACTAAACAAAAAATCGATTTTTACTATTTAACTGATAAATTGTTTGATGAGAAAATTGAGTGGATTGTACCGTCACAAGTGATAAGAGAACTTGAAAATATAAAAAACAAAAAAGAGGGCAGAAAGAAAGAAAAAGATTTTGCAAACATTAGTATTGATATTTTATCTACTATTAATTATACGGTTGTAAACCTAGAAGATAACCCTAATGTAGATATAGCAATTGTTAATTACATCAAGGATAAAGACATTGTGTTAGCTACATTAGATAGAAATTTAAAAAGACGTGTTAAAAATAAAATATTAACTATTAGAAATGAAAAAACATTAGAATTAATACAATAATTCTTAAAAAGATTAATCTATTATTCCTAATATGGAAAATATAAAAAATGATGCTATTGAGAACATAAAAGAAAACCTTACTAAAATGAACACTTCTCTGAATAAAATTTCTTTTCTAGAGGACACCCTAAAAGAAAAAAGTTATTCTTTTGAAACGAAACGATTTATTTTGACAGAACTTATCGAATTATATAAAAACTTGAAAATGTTTCAGAAGGCAGCGAGAATGACAAATAATAAGGCTACTATTGAAATTACAAAAAGAAATAAAGTAAATACTTATCTTGATGCTGCTGAACTTTATTCAAAATTAGGTGACATAGAAAATGCAGAATTAATGTTTTCAAATGCAAGCAGAGATGCAACTCCTGACCTTAAAGTAGGCGTGATTCTTGCAAAAAAAAATATATACACTCAATTTGCAAATCAATTGGAGAAAGCTGGGAGAAAAGCTTCTGCTGTTAAATTTTATGAATATTTGATAAGAATGAATATAGACGATGACGAGAAAAATGAAATAAAAGAGAGACTTAAAAAACATTACAATGCTCTCGGTATGTTTAGGGAAGCTAAACTTTTGAAGTAATATATAGACTTCATTATATACTATTTGTTTTAATTCTATTTAAAAACTTTAATCTGTTAGGTTTAGAATGATTATAGGTTTAACTGGAACGATTGCATCTGGAAAAGGTGTTGTAAGTGATTATTTTAAGGAGAAAGGATTTGTTTACATTTCTTTGTCAAATGAGTTAAGACAAATAGCAAAAGAGAAAAAAATAGAACTTACCAGAGGGAATTTACAAAACTTAGGGAACGAGCTACGAGCTGAGTTTGGTGGAGGTGTTTTGGCTCAAAAAGCTGTTGATATCATCAAATCACAAAAATATTCTAAAGTTGTTATAGATGGTATACGAAATCCTGCAGAAGTTAAAGAATTACAAAAATTGAAAAATTTCTTTCTTGTAGCTGTTGATGCACCTTTAAAACTAAGATTTGATAGAATGGTTAAGAGAAATAGAGAGAGTGACCCAATTAGTTTTAATGATTTTTTAAAAATAAATAAAAAAGATTTAGGGATTGGTGAGAAGAATACTGGACAAAATGTAGGGAAATGCATAAAGTTAGCAAAATTTGTATTGATTAACGATAAAAACTTAGAAGAAGTTCATAAAAAAATAGATAAATTATATAGTGATATTTTATTAAGTATTCCTCCTATGAGTTGGGATGAATATTTCATGAATTTTGCTTTTACTGCTGCAAGAAAGAGTAAAGATCCATCTACTAAAGTCGGTGCATGCATTGTCGATGAGAGAAATCGTGTGGTTGGTTTAGGATATAACGGATTTCCTAGATATTGCTTAGATGATAATTTTCCTCTTAGTAGAACCGGAAATTTTTTAGATACTAAATACCCGTACATAGTACATGCAGAATCTAACGCTATATTAAATTCAACTACCGATACATTTGGGTGCAGAATTTATGTAACATTGTTCCCATGTAATGAATGTGCTAAAATGATTATTCAAGCTGGAATAAAGGAAATAATTTATGCTTCAGATAAATATGCAAATACAGATTCTACAATTGCCTCAAAGAAGTTATTAAGAGAAGCGAAAATCAAAACAAGAACATTTAGTATAGAGGAATAAACACTCTCTAATTAATATTATCTCCCTCAGCACATCGCAACAAGGGTGTTTCATCATTGGGAGAAATTTGTGAAGTAATCTACCTTTATAGATATTGCTAGTTTGTTTGCGAGTTGTCTTGCTGTTTTACTCTTGTCTTTTGATTGTTGAATTTCTTTCGTATAATATAATAATCCATATTTTGGAGATTTTGAATCATTTTTTTTATGAAGAAATAAAGATTTCTCTGCACCAATCAATTGGATTGTAGACGAAGGCATTTTCATTAAATTTTGAATTCCTCCCATAGAACAAATTAGTTTTCCTATAATATAACTGTCTGTTAATCTGTAAGTATTTGGCATATATTTCTTTATTAGTATTTCTAGCATTCCTTTTATTCTACCTTTCATAACTTTTCCGTCTTTAAACTGGAAATTAGAATCGAGTTCTTCAAAAATTATTGTAAAAAATTTTATTTCTTCGTTATCTAAAATTAATCCTTCTGTGTTTGACAAGTCTGAATCTTTAAAATAACTATAAATTTCTTTTTTGTCTGCTTTTTTATACGGTGAAAAATAATAATAAATTTCCATTGCTCGTCCAAAAACTTCAGCTAATGGATTCTTTCTTAAATCCTCTAATATACGGGTAAAAAACATAATAATTAAATCTTTTTTCATTGATTTTTTTATACGCTGTTTTGCTTCTTGAATTGACTCTTGGATGAGATTAATTTGCATAATAAAATTAGATATATTATGAGTTATAAATTTTACTTATTGAAATACTATCACAAATAAGTTATTTTTTATAAAAATTATTATAT